>CALPYQ020000038.1 GCA_943327965.2 Singulisphaera sp. GP187 | reverse complement strand
CCAATCACCACCATGAGCACCAACTCCAAGGACAAAAGCAAAGTAAAGCCGTCGGGCGTGAGGTATTTCAAATGATGCGCCAACAAGGCGCCTGCCAAACCTGTGATGCCCGCTGACAAGGCAAAGGCACCCGCCTTGACGCCTTTGACTGAAATACCCAAGGCATAGGAAGCCGCCTCAGATTCGCGAACACCAATCAAGGCTCGGCCAGTGCCAGAACGCATGATGTTGAGCAAGGCCAATAACACCAAGGTGAGAACGAACAAGCAAAAGTAGTAAAAGGTTTTGGGGCCTGACAATGAAAAGCCCCAGAGCTTGGGATCATTGACCGCCAAGCCCGTAAAGCCCCCTGTGACTGAACTCCAGTGGCCAATCACTTGTTCAATGATGATGGCAAAGGCCATGGTGACCATGGCCAGGTACAAGCCAGAAACGCGAATGGCAGGAATGCCCACCAAGAGCCCTGCGGCAGCACTCATCATGGCGGTGAGCAGCAATGAAAGTGGCAGCGGCAAACCCTTGGACAAAAACCAAGCATGGCCATAGGCGCCAATGGCGACAAAAGCGGCATGCCCCAAGGACACTTGTCCTGTAAATCCGGTGAGCGTCATCAGGCCTAAGCTGGCGATGCACAAGATAAACAGGTAGGCCAATTCACCCAAGGCAAAAGGCGTGGCCACCCAAGGCAGGCCCATCAAAATGATGGCCAAAAGGATGTAAATGTTGCGATCGAAAGAACTGCGCCAAAGCGCGAAGCCCTCTCGATAGCGTGTGTGGTAATCAAATCGCATGAAGTCTTTTTCCGATCAAACGCGGCGGCCATGGGCTTCGCCCAACAAGCCGTGGGGTCGCACAATCAAGACACCAATCAGCACCAAATACGCCACAATGTCTTTGGTGCCGTCGGGCATGTAGACCCCTGCGTATTGTTCAATCAAGCCAATTAAAAGTCCGCCCACAATGGCGCCCGGAATACTGCCAAAGCCACCCAGAACCAATGCCGATAAAGCTTTAAGCGTGACAAACCAAAGGCTGATGTCCACCATGGTGATAGGCGCCAACAAGACGCCCGCAAAAGCCGCCGTGACACCGCCCAATGCCCAAACCAAAGAATTGACGCGCTTCACGCGAACGCCGTTCAAGTACGCAGCCAGTTGGTTTTGCGAAGCCGCTTGCATGGCCACACCCAACAGGGTGTAGCGAAAGAACAAAAACAAGACGACAGTGACCAGCATGGCCGTGCCCAAAATAACCAGCTGAAGGTTGGCCACTGACAGGCCCGCAATTTGTGTGCTTTGGTTGGACCACGGTGTCGCGTAATTGCGCGATTCAGGCCCAAACAGCATGCTGACGGCTCCTCGAATCATGAACGCCAGTGCAATGGTCAACATCACACCGGCAAATTGAGGCTGTCCCGCAATGCGCCGAATGATGAAGGCATCTAAAGCATAGGCAAACAAAGCCACACCCCCCACTGCCACCAGCAGGGCCAGCCAAAATGGAAATGTCCAGACCGTGATCATGCCCCACGCAGCAAATGCCGACACCACCAAGAGATCACCATGGGCAAAGTTGAGGACTTCGGTGGCTTTGTAAATCAATACCAAACCCAAGGCAACCAAAGCATAGATGGCGCCTACCGCAATGCCATTGACAGTGAGTTGGGCAAAGGTGATCCAAAAATCATTCATGCGCGTTGCCTCTTAAATGCGCTCAATGACCATGGCCACAGCCAAGCCCGCTGCGCCGCAGAGCGCCACCACGGCGCGTTTTTGTTGGGTGCGCTCAAGTTCGTCCAAGGCGACGCCAATCAAGGCACTGCCCGTTGAGCCCATGGCATGCCCCAAGGCAATGGCGCCACCATTGACGTTCAGTTTGTGATGAGGCACCGCCAAGTGTTTCATGTAGTGCAACATCAAGGCAGCAAAGGACTCGTTCACTTCAAACAGGTCAATGTCTTGCACCGTCAGATTGGCACGGGCAAGGGCTTGCTGAGTGGCCTGTACAGCGCCTGTCAGCGCCAAGGTTCGATCGGCACTGACCGTGGCGGTGGCCAAAATTTTGGCGCGTGCTTGAAGGCCAGCGCGTTGCGCAGCACCTGGACTGGCAACCAACACAGCGGACGCACCATCGGCCATGGCAGGTGAGTTGCCAGCATGTTGAACATGCTCAATTTTGGCCAAGCCGTATCGCTGGCACATGAGTTTGTCGATGCCGTACTTCTCGGCCATGGCGGCAAAAGCCGGTTGAATGGCGGCCAATGACTCGAGGCTGGTGTTGGCTCTGGGTGTTTCATCTTGCGCGAGTAAGACGGCGCCTGTTTCATCAAGCGCATCGGCCATGGCCCGTGTGGGGCCTCGGTCTCGAGCGGCAACAGCCCGCTGCTGTGAAGCCAGGGCGTAGTCATCGCACTGTTGACGTGTGAAGCCTTCTTGGGTGGCAATGACATCTGCAGCAATACCAATCGGAATTAAACCCGTTTGCATTTGAAATTCAAAGTCGTGCGTCAAGGGGCCCTTGTCGGAAGCCATGGGCACACGCGACATCATTTCAATACCACCGCCAACTGCCAGACCGTCATAGGCCATGGCTTGTTGCGCTGCCATGTGCACTGCGCTCAGACCCGACGCGCAATAACGGTTGATGCTCATGCCCGGAACGCAGTCGTCCCATCCCGCTTTGATCAGTGCCAGCTTGGCAATGTTGGCCCCTTGATCGGCTGTTTGGGTGACACAACCCATGTAGACATCATTGACCTCGGCGGTTTGAAGCGGGGTACGAGTCGTCAGTGCTTGTAACTGCTGCGCCAACAGATCGACTGGCTTTAAGTTTCTCAAGGCGCCTTTGTCATTGCCCCGGCCGCGCGGTGAACGAAGTGCTTCCACAATCAAGGCGTGACTCATGTTGGATCTCCAGAGGGTTGGTGCTTCTTCCACAGCCGAGGAAAAAAGGAGGGTACATTGGCGCAATATTCAGCGTAGCCTGGCTTTGTTTTGATCATGTGACGCTCCATGAGCGAAGTGGCTGAACCTTTGTTCATGAACCAGGTGATGTAGCCGATTGAAAAGATCGACAGCCAACCCCATGGATGCGCCAAAGCGAACACACCATAGCCCCACCACATGCAGGTCTGACCAAAATAATTGGGGTGACGCGTCAAAGACCACAGGCCTGTGTTGAGTAATTGCGATCTGTCTTGTCGACGGCGTTTGAACTGGGTCAATTGCCAGTCACCGCCCGCCTCAAACACAAATCCAACGAGCCAAATACAGGCACCTGCGATATGCCAAAAATGCAAAGGACCTGAAGTTTGCAGCCCCAACATCAAGGGCACCATCCACACCCAAATGACCACCCCTTGGAGCAAGAAAATTTGAAAGTAACTCCACCACCAAAATCGGCTGCCAGAGCGTTGCCGCCATTTGGCATAGCGAGGGTCTTCGCCATGCGGCAAGTTGCGCCAAAGAATGTAAAGCGCGTAACGGCCAAATCCAAGGGTGACCATGGCCAGTAGCAAGTGGCTGACGTCTTGGGACGATGGGCTTGTGCTTGTATGAAGCCACCAGGGGCCGCACAGCAAGATAAAGCCGTAGGCAATGTCCATGATGCTGGCATCGCGTTTTAGCAAGCTAATGACCCAGACCACACTGAGCCATATCCACAACCACAGACCCAATTGAAGGTAGGGGTTTAGCAACGCTGATGCTTGCGGAAATACCCCTAACAAGGCAAACACGGCAAAAGGCGCCAGTGGATAAACACGGTCTAACCAGCGAGCGTTTTCAGGTTGCGCCCACAACCAAATACCCGCCAGCAAGGCCCATACCACGCCACATTCCAGCGCGTAGCTCTGCCAGATGAATTCAATCATGCGGAGGCGGTCTCAACCACAAAACTGACCACCGTGGCACATGAGCCCCCGATGTTCAGGGTTTGGATTCTTTGGGCGCCTTCAATTTGACAGGCCTCTGCTTGGTGGGTGACTTGTCGGGTGGCATCCCACAACATGCGCGTACCCGTAGCACCCACGGGATGGCCGCAACCAATCAGACCGCCACTCATGTTGACGGGGCAGCGACCGCCAGGTTCAATCGAGCCATCTTCAACCGCCTGCCAACTTTGGCCGGGCGCTGTGAGTCCCAAATGATCGATGGCCATGTACTCGGTGGTGGTAAAGCAATCGTGTGTTTCGATACCGCTCATGGCATCAATGCCAGAGACGCCTGCTCTGCGCCATGCATCTTCGATGGTGTCACGCACGTGAGGAAACACATATGTTTGCCCTTGACTGCGCTCAATCTTGTCCAGCAATCTGAGGCCAGCGTTGCGATGTCCCCAGCCAGAAATGCGGGCTATCTTTTCTAGAGATTGACCACGGTGTGCCGCATAAGCTTTTGCAAATTTGGCAGAAGCCAAAACGACGGCACAGCCCCCATCCGTGATTTGCCCGCAGTCTTGACGCCGAGTGCCTGGTTCAATGATGGGATTGGCCTCGTCGTCGTCCGTGAAACTCAGCGCATCGAATTGCCATTTCCGTGTTTGGGCCAAAGGGTTGCGTTTGGCATTGCCATAGTTGATTTCGGCAATGCGATTGAGGTACTTTCGATCAAGCCCATAGCGCTTCTCATATTCTTGCGCCATCAATCCAAAAGCTGCGGGCCACATGAAGGTGCAATCGATGTCTTCGTGGCCTTGCCAAGCCGCAGCGTTTTGATTAACAGAAGCCACATTGCCCGATGTGTTTTTAAATTCTTCAACGCCCATGACCAAAACGCAGTCGTATCGACCCGCTTCAATTTCTGCCATGGCAGACAGGACACCTAAAGAGGAAGAGGCACATGCGCCTTCGTGACGCATGGCAGGAATGCCCCACAAGGCGGGCGTCATTTGGGCCACCATTGAACCCAAATGTGCCTGCTGACGTTGCAGTTCTGCAAACGCATTGCCCACATGAATACTTTGAATGGCCGACACATCGAGTTGACAATTCTCGAGTGTGCCTTCTGTGGTTTCTTTGATCATGTCTGAAATGTCTTGGCCATTGCGCGCCCAAGTTTTGGCAAAGTCTGTTTGATAGCCACCCAAGATGTAAACGGGTTCGGTCATGATGCTGTCCTTGTTGCAAAGGGAAGGTGATTGAGGCGACGCATTGCTGCATCAAATTCATGGGCCAATTGATCGACAATTTCGCCCACAGATTGGCGTGTTCGGATGGTGCCGATGCCTTGACCAGCAGCCCATACATCGAGCCATTTTTTGCCAGAAAATTCTGTGCTGCTGTCGTAGTGGCGAGTGGGTGCTGCGGGCATGTTGTCTGGGTCAAGACCGTTGAGCTTCAAAGAGGGTTTTAGCCAACTGGCAGGCGTACCTGTCACACCAGCACTGATGATCAAATCGTCAAGGGTGCTGCTGAGGATCATGTCTTTGTAGGCTTCGGGTGCCATGCTTTCGTGGGCAGGAATGAAGCGCGTGCCCATGTAAACATAATCTGCACCCGCGGCGATGGCGCCGGCAATGCCTGCCCCATCTGAAATGCCACCACCCAAAATAATGTCGCCTTCAAAAAATTCTCGAATGGCACTCACAAAAGCAAAAGGTGACAAGAACCCGGTATGACCGCCCGCACCTGCGCACACACATGCCAAACCGTCAGCGCCAGCCTTGACCGCTTTTTGTGCCAAGGTGAGGTTGATGACGTCGGCATAAACTCTGCCGCCATAAGCGTGCACCACCTCGATGGCAGGCTTGGGGCTGCCCAAAGCCGTTACGACCACCGGTGGTTTGAAGCGCGCAATGAGTTCCAAGTCTTGCGTCAAGCGTGTATTGGAAGAGTGGGTCACCAAATTGGCACACCAAGGGCCTAAGCTGTTTGCGGCCTGGGTGTCGCGTGCTTCTGCCAAGCCTTCTGTGATGCTTGTCATCCAGTCATGAAGCTTTTCAATAGGGCGTGCGTTGGGTGTTGGAAATGCGCCTACGATGCCCGCCTTGCAAGCGGCCAAGACCATTTCAGGGCCAGAAATTAAAAACATCGGCGCTGCAAAAACAGGCAGGCGCAAAGCAAGTGGGCTGTGAGCGTTCATGCGTTGGCTGAGAGAGTTGTATCGGCTGTGGTGACGGGTCGACGAGATTGCACAACACCAAATCGACCTGTGACAAATGCCAAATTGGTGAGGGTGGCATTGCCGGCAGGGTTGAGGCCCGTGACGTGGTAGTCGGAGTAGGCGGCTGCAAAATTCAAGGGCATTGCACCGACCAAATTGATGGTGAGTTGAGCGCCCGCCTTGGCATAAGCGTTTTCAGCCTGTTCAATAAAGTCTTCTCGTGTGGAATACAAAAAGGCCGTCAGACCGCCGTGCTGTTTGGCATCCTGCGTGGCCTGAGTGAGGGCGTCATGGGCGTCTTTGCAGCGAATGACAAAGCTGATGGGGCCAAACCGCTCTTGAGAATACATGTCGTGTTCATGGGGCGTGACTTGCATCATGAGCGGGGTACTGGTTCGGGCGTCTGGAAAATCGGGGTGCGCATAGGCGGTAGGTGAAAGCAGAACGTGACCACGCTGTGAGGCTTGTTCCGACATGTCTTTCAAGAGCGCCAATGTTTGATGGGATTGAATGGTGGCCAAAATCATGGACGCTTTTTTGGGGTCCGATGTCAGTGCTTGAACGGCATCGGCCAAACGCTTGGCGACTTCGTCAAAGGACACCCATCCGGTCGGCGTTTGAACGCCTGCTTGGGGGATGTAAATATTTTGGGGGCTGGTGCACATTTGGGCACTGAACAAACACATGGTGGTGGCCAGATTGCGAAGGGCTGCGTCCAAATCGTCGGTTGATTCCAGCACCACCGTGTTGCATCCAGCCGTCTCCGTGAAGGCCACAGCAGGGTGTGAATTTTGTTCGACCCATTGTCCGAACTTCACACTGCCAGTGAAATCAACGATGGCCGTTTTGGGATGTTTGATCAGTAGCTTGCCAATGGGCTCAGTGGTGCTGTCGATGGCCATCGTGACCAAGTTGGGATCAAATCCTGCCGCCTTTAAAACCTGCCGAAATGCTTTGACGGTGATGGCCATAGGCAGCACGGTGGCAGGATGGGGCTTCACAATGACAGGGTTGCCTGTGGCCAAACTGGCCATCATGGAGGGCCACGCATTCCAAGTGGGAAAACTGGCACAAGAGAAACATACAGCAACGCCTTTTGGCACGATGCGGTAAGTTTTTTGCAGCGCAATGTTTGAACTTCCAAAGCGCCGCGACCAAAGCGCCGATGGCGTGACCGACTTCATGGCTTGCTCAGCATACACAAGGGCCTCAATGCTTCGGTCTAGCGCATTGACGCCCGAGCCTGCATAGGCCATGTTGTAACTTTGGCCTGCCGTGTGCATGACCGCATGCAGAACTTCAAACAAATGATCTTTGTAAAGGGTATCGATCACTTCCATCAAGACCCCGATACGCACCTCGTAGGGTGTTTGGGCCCAAGTTGTCATGGCAACTTCTGCAGCTTGGAACAGTGCATCGAGATGCGACTGTGGGTAGAGAATGCCCAAGGCTTGTTGGGTGTAGGGCGAAACTTCTTCACCGATCCATTGGTTGATACCAGGTTGATCGATGTCGAATTTGCCACGCGTCAGGTGCTGATCGAATGCCAACTTGCCAGTTTGTTTGGCCGTGGCTGCGTCCGGATACTTGTCCGGCATGTCGGGGTAGGGGCTCCAGCAATGCCGCTTGGCACAGGCTTCTTGCGCTAACTCAAAACGTTCTTTGTGTTTCGCATAAAAACTCATGCTGTCTCCAGATCAATGGGCGCTGTTGCAAGTATCGAGAGCATCTTGGCGGACCCAAGTGCTGTGAAAACCATGGGGCACACGCTGGGGCAAGAGGACGCGCGCAACGGGTCCATCCGCAAGTTTTTGTGCATCAATGACCCAAACCTCTGATCGATTTTCAAGACCATTCCAAACAAAACCTACCAAGTAACCATCGTCTTCAGTTTGGGGATTGTTGCGCGGCGCAAAGGGTGCTTCACTGAACCAATAGCCTTCGCCTGGGTGGTAGGTGATGGCGCTGCCTTTTTCCAAATCGTACTTGGCCAGTCCGGCAAAATGCGGCTGCTCTAGGGTGCGCATCCGACCCATCAGCACGTGGTAGGTGTAGCGATTTTTGTAACCTTGATACCAAGAATTGATCATGGGAAATTCAGTGTTCAAGATGTCATCGATCACACCTTCGCGCGTTTCACCCGTGGCCAAATTGAAGCGCCACTGGTAGAACTCGTAGTCTGTCCCTTGGGTGCTGATGGTGAACAACAAACGCTGTACGTCCAAGCTGCCGTCATAGCGCTTGGGCATGGTGTAGGGGGTGCCCACCATGACCAATTCAGTTTGGCCCTTGTCGTTGACTTCTTCCCATGCGTTGGCCACATGCAGCATGTAGCGGGGATTGGCTTCAAACCACTTAATTTGGTCGGCTGTGCCGTGCCTAGGCACAACGGCAAATCGCGTTTTCCACTCGGGATGAAATTCGAGACTGTAACGTCCTGCCTTCAAGGCCTCTGGGTTGTTGATCAAAGGAAAATCGTGAAGGATGCTGTAGTTGGGGGTGATGGCCATGTCGTGCGGCAAGCGAGGACCGGGCAACTCCACTGGAATGAGCGTTTTGAGTTGTCCCTTGGCATCTAGCACGCCGTAGTGCATAAAGGGATGACGATTGCCATAAGCAAAAAACAGGTACTCGCCTGTGCGCTCATCGACGCGTGAGTGCGCTGAAATTTGCAAATCCTTCAAGCGGGGATCGCTCTCCAGTTTGCCCAGTGTGTCTAGCGTTTGAGGGTCAACTTGATACACCGCGCCACCGCGGTACCACATCGACAGCAATTTTCCGTTGTGAAACTTAACGTCGGTGTT
>CALPYQ020000037.1 GCA_943327965.2 Singulisphaera sp. GP187 | reverse complement strand
GGCATCCCACCCGTAAAGAGCATGTTTTTCAGCGCTGTTGCCTGTTGGCGCAACCTCGGGGCATTTGCTGTTTATTTGCTGGCTTGGGCTGGCGTTTTTGTAGTGGGCGCTGCCATCATTCTCACCATCAGTAGCGCACTGGGCGGCAGCGAGTTAAGTGCAGCTGTCTTGATGCCAGGTGCTTTGCTCATGAGCGCCATGTTTTTCACCTCTGTTTATTTCAGCGTTAAAGACTGCTTTGAATTGCCCTCACCGGGCAGCGAAACTCAAGCATAAAAAAAAAGCCTGCTTCAGCAGGCTTTTTGATTCAAGCATTGGGCTCAAGCAAGCAATAGGCTCAATGGTGATGACCATGGGCACCATGCACATGGCGGTGATCAATCTCTTCTTGAATGGCGGCACGCACGTCAATCACATTCAATTGAAAGCGCAAGGTTTGACCCGCCCATGGATGGTTGCCATCGAGTATGACGGTGTCGCCCTTGATTTTGACCACATTGAAAATGGCTTCGCGACCATCCGATGTGCGACCGCGCAATTGACCACCCACTTTGACGCCAGGCGGAAAGTCTTTCTTGGGCATGGTTTGCAGCAAGCTTTCGTCGCGTTCGCCAAATGCATCGCTGGGAGACAAAACCAAAGTGGTTTGGTAGCCCTTGTCCTGCCCATCCAATGCCTCTTCAATTTTGGGCAAGGTATTTTCGTAGCCGCCATGCAAGTAAGCCATGGGCTCGGCTGCCGCTTCTAACAATTTACCTTGCGCATCTGAGACTTTGTATTTCAAGGTCACGACGGTGTCTTTTTCAATTTTCATGTTGTCATCTTCCTAAAATTTACCAATCAATCTTTTTTGTAGGCCTGATCATTCCACAGGCGTCAATTTGGCCACTGACAAGGCCAACCACTTGACCCCATGCCGCGGGAAATTCACTTGCGCTCGCGCATCAGCGCCAGCACCTTCCACCGCCAAAACCCGGCCCTCACCAAACTTCGTGTGAAAAACTTTCATGCCCGTTTTGATGCCATGCGAAGGCTCTGATTTTTGCACAGGCACAGGTGGGTTTTTAAAGGTGTCTGCCGATCCCAAGCTGCTGTGCCCCCAAGCGGGCTTGGCCTGAAAAGCTTGAGCGGGCGATGTCCAACCACCGCCCAAGCCCGATGCAAAACCGGGGTTCTTGGGCGTGATCCACTTCAAACATTCTTCAGGCAATTCGTCTAAAAATCTGCTCTTCAGGTTGTAGCGTGTTTGGCCGTGCAACATGCGTGTTTGTGAATGGCTGAGGTACAAACGCTTGCGTGCTCGGGTAATGGCCACATACATCAGTCTGCGCTCTTCCTCGAGGCCGTCGTAGTCGTTCATGGAATTTTCATGAGGAAACAAACCCTCTTCTAGGCCGCTGATAAAGACAGCATCAAACTCCAAACCTTTGCTGGCGTGAACGGTCATCAACTGAATGGCGTCTTCGCCTGCTTGCGCTTGGTTGTCACCGGCCTCTAGTGCAGCGTGCGTTAAAAACGCTGCCAAAGGTGACATGACTTCGCCATCTTCGGCAATGGGCGCCATTTCCTGCGCAGTGGCTTCCGCGTCGCGACCAAAGCCTTCTTGGGTCACAAAACTTTCAGCCGCATTGACCAACTCTTCCAAGTTTTCAACGCGGTCCGCACCTTCTTTTTCAGTTTTGTAATGTTCGATCAATCCCGTTTTGTCGATGACCAACTCAATAATCTCACGCAGTGTCATGCCTGGCGTTTGTTCCCGCATCACATCGATCATGGCCACAAAACTGGCCAGCTTGGCGCCGGCTTTGCCTGCAGTGGTGCTAACAGCATCGTGCAATGAGCAGCCCAATCCTTTGGCTGCATCTTGTAATTGCTCAATGCTTCGGGCCCCAATGCCGCGCGGTGGAAAATTCACAATGCGCAAGAAGCTGGTGTCGTCGTTGGGATTTTCCAAAATTCGCAAATACGCAAGCGCGTGTTTGATTTCTGCACGCTCAAAGAACCGCAGACCGCCATAAACTTTATAGGGCACGCCCGCATTGAACAAGGCCGTTTCCATGACACGACTTTGTGCATTGCTGCGGTAAAGAACTGCCACTTCTTTGCGCGTTAAACCATCGCCTTTGACCAGCTGACGAATTTCGTCCACCAACCATTGCGCCTCGGCAAAGTCACTGGTGGACTCGTACACACGCACCGGCTCGCCTGCACCTTGATCGGTACGCAAGTTTTTGCCCAAGCGATTTTTGTTATTGCCAATGAGCGCATTGGCCGAGTCCAAGATGTTGCTGTAACTGCGGTAGTTTTGTTCCAGCTTAATTTGATGCTGCACGCCAAACTCACGCACAAAGTCGGCCATATTGCCAACACGGGCACCCCGGAAAGCGTAAATGCTTTGGTCGTCGTCACCCACTGCCCACACGGCACTGCCATGCTCGGCGGGCAAGCCTGCAATCATTTTGATCCAGGCATATTGCAACTTGTTGGTGTCTTGAAATTCATCAATTAGCACATGCTTAAAGCGCGAGCGGTAATGCAATCGAATGGACTCGTTGTCGCGCAGCAATTCAAAAGAGCGCAGCATCAACTCGCCAAAGTCCACCACGCCTTCGCGTTGGCATTGGTCTTCATACAGTTGGTAGACCTCCACTTTGCGGCGGGTTTCGTCGTCGCGCACATCGACGTCTTTGGGGCGCAGTCCATCTTCTTTGCATCCTGCAATGAACCACTGCAGTTGCTTGGGCGGAAAGCGCTCGTCGTCCACGCCATGTTGTTTGCAAAGACGCTTGATGGCCGACAACTGGTCTTGCGTGTCCAGAATTTGGAAGGTTTGTGGCAGGTTGGCCATTTTGTAATGGGCCCGTAAAAACCGGTTACAAAGGCCGTGAAAGGTCCCAATCCACATGCCCCGCACATTGACGGGCAGCATGGCCTGAAGCCTGAGCATCATCTCTTTGGCCGCCTTGTTGGTAAAGGTGACAGCCAAAATACCGCCCGATCCAACCTGGGAAGTCTGCAATAGCCAAGCAATTCGGGTGGTCAGTACCCGGGCTTTGCCGGACCCTGCACCCGCCAAAATCAGGGCCGATTCAGAGGGAAGCGTGACCGCCCGCAGTTGTTCAGGGTTGAGGTTGTTCAGCAGGGGCGTTTGGTCATACATCCCCCAATTGTAGAAACTCCTGACGCCTTGTTGGCAAAATGCAAAACAAAACGGGTAGAATCAGCCACCGGGCCCAAGATTCTTGCGCCCGGTTTTTTTTGCTCAAAAAAAAGCACTCAAAACCGGCCAAGCCAAGCGCTCACTCGTTCTTTCAACGATCCTTATGGAGCTTGGTTAAATGGAAATTTTTGATTACGACAATATCCTGTTGCTTCCCCGCAAATGCCGCGTGGAAAGCCGTTCAGAGTGCGACGCTGGCGTAGAGCTGGGAGGCCGCAAATTCCGTCTTCCGGTTGTACCGGCCAACATGAAGACCGTCGTCAACGAGCAGATTTGCACGTGGATGGCGCAAAACGGTTACTTCTATGTCATGCACCGTTTCGACTTGGACAATGTCAAATTTGTCCGCGACATGCATGCCAAAGGACTTTATGCGTCGATCTCCTTGGGCGTCAAAGCACCCGACTACGATACCGTGAACCAATTGGTGGCCGAGGGCTTGACGCCCGAGTACATCACCATCGACATTGCGCACGGCCATGCCGACAGCGTGCAAAAGATGATTCACACCCTCAAAGAAAAGTTGCCCAAGTCCTTTGTGATTGCAGGCAATGTGGGCACGCCTGAAGCCATCATTGATTTGGAAAACTGGGGCGCCGATGCCACCAAAGTGGGCATTGGTCCTGGCAAGGTTTGCATCACCAAGCTCAAAACGGGTTTTGGCACAGGTGGCTGGCAGTTGTCCGCATTGAAATGGTGCGCACGTGTGGCCACCAAGCCCATCATTGCCGACGGCGGCATTCGTGAACACGGCGACATTGCCAAGAGCATTCGCTTTGGCGCCACCATGATCATGATTGGCTCCATGTTGGCCGGTCACGAAGAGTCGCCTGGTGCCACGGTTGAAGTCGATGGCAAGTTGTACAAAGAGTACTACGGCTCGGCGTCTGACTTCAACAAGGGCGAATACAAGCACGTGGAAGGCAAGCGCATTTTGGAGCCCATCAAGGGCAAGCTGGCCAACACCCTGATTGAGATGGAGCAAGACACCCAAAGCTCCATCAGCTATTCGGGCGGCACCAAGCTCATGGACATTCGCAAGGTGAATTACGTCATTTTGGGCGGCGACAATGCCGGCGAACATCTGTTGATGTAAGGCACTGGGCACTGGCACAATGAGGTCTTGCATGTTTACACGCAGGGTCTCCCATGAAACGTCGCCAACTCCTTCAGTCCGCTGTTAGCGCAGCGCTCGTTCCCAGCCTGGTTCAGGCGCAAGACAAGTACCCAAGCAAACCCATCACATGGGTTTGCCCCTATGCGGCAGGCGGCAATGCAGACTCGCGGTCACGCCAGGTGGCCAAGGCCATGTGCGCCATCTTGGGTCAGCCCATCATCATTGACAACAAAGCCGGTGCGGGTGGCAACATTGGCACGGAAGTCATTGCCCGCGCCAAGCCCGATGGCTACACCATTGGCATGGGCAACTTTGCGCCCTTGGCCGTCAATCATGCGCTGTTTAAAAAATTGAACTTTGATCCTGCCAACGACATTGTCCCCATTGGCTTGATTGAAAAGGGCCCCCTCATTTTGATGGTGAGAAACGATTCACCCTACAAGTCTGTCAAGGACATTGTTGCGGCGGCCAAAGCGAACCCTGGCAAATTAAGTTATGCCTCAGGCGGCATTGGTGGCTCGCATCACCTGAGTGGTGCATTGCTTGAAAATGCCGCAGGCATCGATTTGATTCACGCACCTTACAAGAGCGGTGCCGCGGGTGCCACCGATTTGATGGGGGGACAAGTTCAGATGATGTTTGAACAAATGTATTCCGCCATGCCTGCCATCAAGGGCGGCCGTTTGCGCGCCTTGGCCATCACCAGCAAAACCCGCTCACCTTTGCTGCCCGATTTGCCCACCATGGCAGAACAAGGCTTTCCAGCCATTGAGGTTTTGAACTGGCAAGGTTTGATTGCACCCAAGGGCATCTCACCTGAATTGGTCAAGACTTTGAATGCCGCCTTGAATAAAGCCCTGCAAGATCCTGAAGTGAAAGAAAAGATCTTGAGTCAGGGCAACGAAATGGGTGGCGGTACGCCCGAAGTTTTTGCAGCGCTTGTCAAAGCGGAAGCACCGCGCTGGGGCAAAGTGGTGCGAGACGCTAAGATTGAACCTGAATGAGTTGTTTCATCAGGGCATTCAATCGAGTGCCCTGTTTTGTCAGGTCCGTCACAATGCTGAAGTGATTCAGTCCAGGCAATGCCTCACACACCGGAACCGTCTTGGGTCCCCAAGTTTGGTGAATCAATCGGTTGTGCCTTAAAAATTCAGCACTTTCATCGCCGCCTGCCAAGGTGTACAAAACACCCTTTTTAGGGCGCGGCCACAAAGCAGGACTGGCCATCCGCGCATGCTTGGCCGTGAGCTTCAATGAGTCTTGAAGAAACGGTGTTTTGCGCAGGGGCGTCAGGTCGTACAAACCAGAAATTGACAAAGCCTTTTGTAGCCAATGGGCCGGTATGGTTTTGTCAACCGACTTCCAATCACAGGCCAACAACATGGCGGCCAAATGCCCGCCCGCTGAATGCCCTGCAACCACCACATCTTTAGGATTGCCACCATGTTTGGCAATGTTTTGCCAAACCCAAGCCAATGCGTGTGTCATCTGCACAGCAATGTCTGGAATGGTGACGGGTTCATTGGGTGTTCCTGGGCACAAGGCGTAATTGACCACCACAACGCAGGCGCCCATCTCGTGGAGGGGTGGTGCCACAAATGAATGATCGGACTTGTCAAGGCTACGCCAGTAGCCGCCATGAATAAAAACCACCACAGGTGCATTGGCTTTTTTGGCAGGAAAAATATCCAAAGTTTCGTTGGGGCCGTTGCCGTAGGCGATGTCTAATTGGCAGGTTAAGTTGGCACGTGCTGCTTTGGAGCCTTCAATCCAATTTGAAAAGTGATCGGCAAAATTGGGCACCAGTTCACGGTTGTTGTACATGCTGTCATGCCAAGCAGAATTTTTGGTGACCATGATGTTTCCTTGATTAAATTTTTAATTCCAAACGCAGTTGAACATTTTGCCAATTGCGTGTGGTGTTGTTGACCGATTCAGAAATGCCATTGCCAATGAAAGTACTGCCCGTTAAATAATCTTGGGGCACCAAGTTGCTGACGGTGACACGCAGGGCTGATGCGGGGCTGAATTTCCAAACGCCATACACATCCACCACACGTTTTGCGCCTTGGTAGCTCCATTGCTGAAGGCTTCTGCGTGTGGTGTAGTCTGGGTTGATGTTGATGTTGCCACCCACGGACAATGGCACCGCTCTGACGCGGTAATCGGCGCCCATGTTGGCGGTCATTTTGGGCTGTTGGTCTAAGCGGTTGTTTGGGCCCAGAACATCCAATACCTTGGAGTTGAAGAAACTCAAGTTGCTGCGCACATCAATGGGCAATGCGTCCTTCCACATTTGATTCAATGCAAACTTAGCCTCTAACTCCAAGCCCTGTGTAATGGCGTCGCCCACATTGGTGGGGCTGGAAACAAAGCGCCGTTGGCCAGGCGCCCATAGCGTGTCGTAGCGTTCGGTGGTGACAGTGCGAATCAAGTCACTGATGTTGCGACGAAAGACATTGGCACTCAAAACACCGCCACCCGCCAAGTACCTTTCAACCGCCAAATCGATGCCCACCGCCAATTCGGGCTTGAGCCCTGGGTTGCTAATACGGTCGGTTCGGGTGGGGCTGTTGGTCTCTCGAGACAGCGAGGTTTTGCCCACCAAATCATTCAAGGTGGGGGTCTTGTAGCTTTTGGTCAAACTCATGCGAACTTGATCACGGCTTTGTGGCAAGGGCTTCCAAACCGCATGAAACAAGGGGGTTAGAACATGGCTTTGATTGCTTTTCTGACCTTCCTCGTTGTTGCCTTCTGTCAAGATACTTTCATAACGAATGCCAGCGTGCGCACTCCAGTTGGGATTGATATTCCATTCATCTTGCGTGTAGATGGCCCAGCGCTGCGTCCTCGCGCGAATGTTGCCTGCATCGTCTGTCACTTCTGCATTGGCCTCCTCGTTGCGTCGCACGCCTTCGAGTTCGATGCCACTCACAAGCTGATGGCTCTTGGCAACAACTTGCGTCAATTTGCCATTCCAAGACTGAGAAAGGTCTTTGAAACTTTGCGATTCTTGAAGCGTGCTCAATAAACCCGATGAGCTTCCAGCCACTTGCGAGAATCGAGAGTTGAAATGAGATTCACCCAAGCCAAATTTGAATTCAAAACGTGAATCGGCCGAAAAGCGTTGGTTCCACTGTCCATTCAATCGGGTTAAAACAAAACGACTGTTGTTGCTTGTATCGGCAGTGTCTGCAACCATGGCTTGAGAAACACCGTTGATTGTTTTCGACTCTGTCAGGTTGACGTGAGCGACATTTTTGTTTTCAGAATAGACCATGAAAGGCATCAAGATCATGGTCTTGCCCTGCTCACCACGCCACATCAAACGCGCATTGGCATTCATCCCTTGTCGGTGCCCAACACTCAAAGTATTTCTGACGCGTTGTAAGGTACTCGTGGGAAACAATTCGTTGGCTTCCATTTGGGCGTCTGTCACAGAGGTGTTGTCTTCTGGACGCCATGAATTCATGGCCGAGACAGTTAGCGTGCCAATGAGGGGCTCGGTCTTGAGGTTGCGCACCCAATTCAACCCTTCAGAGCGGTAACCATGTTCAAAAGAGCTGCCCACTTTCAAGTCATCGGGATTGGTTTTCACGCCTTCACGCAAAACAATGTTGATGGTGCCAGCTATGGCGCGTGCGCCTGTTTCTGCCGTGGGGGCTCGCAGAATTTCAACTTTCTCCACCATGTCGGGTGTCAGAGATTCGATTGAAAAACCTGGCGGAACACGCTGACCGTCCATCAAAATTTGGGTATAGCCGCCGCCCAAACCACGCATCCGTATGCCGCCCCCTCTGCCGGGCGCACCTTGAACCGTCACACCGGGCAAACGCTTTAAGACCTCACCCAAGGTGCTGTCCCCTTGCCTGTCGAGTTCTTCACGGCCAATGACAATTTTGGCAGCCGTTGACTGGCGACGCTCTTCCGTGTCGTTGTCTCGGTTACTTTTGATTTCTACGCGGCCCATGTCTTGCACGGGTGCGGCTGGCGGCGGTGGGGTCTGTGACCATGCCAATGGCGAGATCAAAGAGAGGGCAACGCAAAGGGCAGAAGGCTTGAAGTTCATCCCGTCATTTTGACAGGGGAATGTAAAGCTTTGTGCTTGTTTGAAAACACACCCAACAAATGGTCGGGTTTAACAAATTGGCTTATTGGCCCGATTTGAACAAGGCCGCTACTTTGCGCTTGGGTTTGATGTTGGCAGACAGCCCTGGCTTAGAGGGCACAGTTCTGGCACTGGCTTCCCACGAGGCTGCGCTGGCTTGCTCGGCCGTCGGGGCTTCGTAGGGTTTTTCAAAGAAGGGGTCCCTTGAGACTTGCGCAGGACGGAAACTGCTTCTCCGATCGCGCGGATCTTCTTCGTCACGGCGACGTTCAAAGCCGCGCTCGGGGCGCCTGTCTTCGCGCCGGACATCACGTCTTTCCTCGCGCCTGCCCTCATTGGCATTGTCGCGTGAGCGGTCTTCTTCCAAGGGGAACACTTCCACTTGAAGTTTATTTTTAATGAGTTTTTCGATGTCCGACACCAGGCGCATGTCGGAGGGCGACACCAGGGTAACGGCCAATCCAGAAGCGCCAGCGCGGCCTGTGCGGCCAATGCGGTGGACATAGTCTTCCGCATTGAAGGGCACATCGAAGTTAAAGACGGCTGGCACGTCTTTGATGTCGAGGCCACGCGCGGCCACATCGGTACAGACCAACAAATCGACTTCGCCTTGT
>CALPYQ020000036.1 GCA_943327965.2 Singulisphaera sp. GP187 | reverse complement strand
TAACGACGTTTAGAGCCGCCCAGCACCTTGATGCAAAGGACGGACTTAGCGCCGGTGTTGTCGGCAACATCCAACCGAGTTTCTGTCTGAATCATTTCAATATTTCCCAACTTGCACCTTGTGCACCCCCAGATATCAGCGCTTTGCAGCCTATGGCTTGAAGCTTGAAACCCAGAAACACCAAGATCAGTCTTGGACCCGTCATCCACACCGCGAACCACTCGCAGTGCTTTTGTTTGGGTAGATAACTCCGCTTTTTTAGAAGCGAAGCCCGCGATTGTTACAACATTTTTAGGCTGTGTCAACACCTTTCAGGCCAAAAGTCAAAGAATTTGCAGATTTTTTGGCTGATTTTTCACATTGTGAATTGTTTGAAAGAGAGACAATACCCAAAGAACGTCATTTTAGAGAGATTGATTCATGACAAGACCCGCAAACACCCCCTTTCAAGAAGCCCGCTTGGCTTTCATTGGTGGCGGCAATATGGCCAGCGCCATTTTGGGTGGTTTGATTCGGGAGGGCATGGCGCCAGCACAAGTGACGGTCATTGAGCCCTTTGCAGACACTGCCGCCCAACTCAAGGCAGCGTGGGGTGTCGAAGTACACGGCTCGGCTTCGGCGGCCTCCTCTGCATTGTCGAAAACTGATTTGGTGGTTTGGGCTGTCAAGCCCCAAGTCTTCAAAGAGGCCGCATTGCCCGTTGCTGCGTTCACACAAAATGCCCTGCACCTGTCAGTGGCCGCAGGCATTCGAAGTGACAGCATTGCACGCTGGCTTCAAACCGACCGCGTGGTACGCAGCATGCCCAACACACCCGCGCTGGTAGGCCAAGGCATCACCGGACTGTTTGCACGCGCAGGTGTTTCTGAACAAGACCAAAGTTTGATTGAGCAAGTCTTAAAGAGCACCGGCGAGTTTTTGTGGGTGCAACAAGAAGCCGACCTTGACACTGTCACGGCCCTTTCTGGCTCTGGCCCCGCCTACGTGTTTTATTTCTTAGAGGCCATGACCGAAGCGGGCGTCAAAATGGGTTTGCCCCAAGCGCAGGCCTACCATTTGGCCAAAGCCACATTTGGCGGCGCGACGCATTTGGCGCGGCAGTCGACAGAATCACCCGAGGTCTTGAGACAACGCGTAACGTCCAAAGGCGGCACCACTTATGCGGCGCTAACCTCAATGGCCGACGATCATGTGAAAGAAGCATTTGTCAAAGCCATGCTGGCTGCACAAAAACGTGCGGGCGAGTTGGGTGACGAATTTGGCAAAGACTAAAGCAACAACTAAAGCAACAACTAAAGGTAACTGAGCGCCACACCCGCAAAGGCCGCAAAACCAACCCAATGGTTCAAGCGAAACGCCTTGAAGCAACCGTCCCGCGTTCTGTCTTTGATCAGCACAAAGTGCCAAGCGGCCTGAAGTGCGGCAGCAGCCAGGCCCAACATCAGCAAGGGCTTGCTAGGGGCGTCTAGCACCCAAGCCCAGACACCCACAAAGGCCGCGTAAAAACCCATGATGGCCCACACATCCCATTGACCCAAGGTGATGGCCGAGGTCTTCATGCCAATCTTTAAATCGTCGTCACGGTCCACCATGGCGTATTCGGTGTCATAAGCCAAGACCCAAAACAAATTACCCACCAACAGCGCCCACGCTTGCCAAGGCACCTGACCTGTGACGGCAGCAAATGCCATGGGAATGCCAAAGCTGAAGGCCACGCCCAACACAGCTTGCGGCATCGACACATACCGTTTGGCAAAAGGGTAAGCAATGGCCACCGCCATGGCCGCAAAAGACCACGCAATGGTTTCTGTGCGCAAGGTCAGCACCAAGCCAAAGGCCAACAAAGCCAACACAGCGCCCAACAGCAACGCTTCTTTCACACCAATGCGGCCGCTGGTGACTGGCCGCTCTGCCGTTCTTTTAACGTGCTTGTCAAAGTCTCTGTCGGCCACGTCGTTCAAACAACAACCAGCGCTGCGCATGAGAATGGTCCCCAGCGTGAAGACCACCATCAAATGCCAGCCCGGAAAACCATCGGCGGCCACCCACAAGGCCGACAAGGTGGGCCACAACAGAAGCAACCAACCCGCAGGGCGGTTCCAGCGAATCAGGTCCAAATACAAACTGATTTTTTCACGCATGCAAAAAGGTTTTTGTCATCACAGGATGTGCGCTATCGGGCTTAAGAGAGCCTTGTGACACCCGGCAACTCGCAGGCATAGATGGCATTTCTTAAGGCGGCAATGGCTTCGTAGCGGGTAAAGCTTTTGCGCCAGACCAAGACCACGCGGCGGGTGGGCGGCAAACCACCGGCTTCATCCACAATGGGCAAGTAGGCAATGTCGGGATCTTCGTGTTTTTTTCGCTTGGCTGTTTCTGCCAAAGCTTCTGCAGGCACCGACAAGCGCGGCACCAAGGTCACGCCCATGCCTGCGGCAACCATGTGCTTGATGGTTTCCAAGGAGGAGCCCTCAAAGCTTTTGCGTATGCCCTCAGCGTTGCTAGAGAACCTTGCAAACTCAGGGCACACTTCCAACACATGGTCACGGAAACAATGGCCATTGCCCAGCAACAACATGGTTTCGTTTTTGAGTTGCTCGGCGGTGATGCTTTTCTTTTTGGCCAACAAGTGCTTGACGGGCAAAGCGGCCATGAATGGCTCGTCGTACAAAGCCGCAGTGGCCAAGCCGGTATCGGGAAATGGCTCCGCCAAAATGGCGCAATCAATTTCACCATTGCGCAGCATTTCCATCAGTTTGACCGTGAAATTTTCTTGCAGCATCAAAGGCATTTGCGGCGTCTTCTTCATGATTTGACGCATCAAGTCGGGCAACAAATAAGGACCAATGGTGTAGATCACACCCAAACGCAGGGTGCCCGCAAGGGGGTCTTTGCCGCGCTTGGCAATTTCTTTGATTTCTGCGGCCTGCTCCAACACCAACTGGGCATGGCGAATAATTTCTTCGCCCAAGGGCGTGGCGCTGACATCGTTGGCACTGCGCTCAAACAACTTCACATCGAGCTCTTCTTCTAGCTTTTTGATGGCCACCGACAAAGTGGGTTGCGACACAAAGCAAGCCTCGGCCGCCTTGCCGAAGTGCTTTTCGCGAGCTACTGCCACAATGTATTTCAACTCAGTCAGGGTCATGCCAATTTCTCAAGCTTTCAAAAACTCTGATTTTCCACCCAACCAACGGGCAATGTGTCGCTCGGCCATGTCGGGAAATTTGTCCAGCAGCACGGGTGCCGTTTGCCTTGCCCACTCTAACAAATGTTCGTCGGTGGCCAAGTCTGCAAATCGCAACAGTGCGGCCCCCGATTGTCGCGCACCTAAAAACTCGCCGGGCCCCCTGATTTCCAAATCGCGTCTGGCAATCTCAAAACCATCGTTGGTATCGACCATGGCGCGCAGGCGTTCGCGGGCGGTTTCGCTCAATCGGCCGCCATCGGGGGTGCCGTACAACAAGACGCAAGCCGAGGCTGCCGCACCTCGCCCCACACGTCCGCGCAATTGGTGCAACTGACTTAAACCAAAACGCTCAGCATGTTCAATGACCATCAAGGAGGCGTTGGGCACATCCACACCCACTTCAATGACGGTGGTGCTGACCAAAACGCCCATTGTGCCTTGGGTAAATTGGGCCATGACATCGCGCTTCTCCTGAACCGACATGCGCGAGTGCAACAAACCCACCGTCACACCCGGTAGCACCGCCGACAATTCTTCGTGCGTTGCGGTAGCGTTGGTCAGGTCCAAGGCTTCGCTTTCTTCAATGAGCGGGCAGACCCAATAAACCTGACGCCCTTCCGCCAACTGTGCGCCAATACGGCCAATGACTTGGTCGCGTCGGCTGTCTGAGATCACTTTGGTCACCACCGGCGTGCGCCCTGGTGGCAATTCGTCAATGACCGAGACTTCCAAGTCGGCGTAATAGCTCATGGCCAAGGTTCTGGGAATGGGCGTGGCCGTCATCATGAGCAAATGCGGCTCCATGCCAGCGTCTTGCATCTTGTCTCTGAGGGCCAAACGTTGTGCCACCCCAAACCTGTGCTGCTCATCGATGATGGCAAAACCCAAGTTTTTGAATTTAACTTGCTCTTGAATCACGGCGTGCGTTCCCACCACCAAGGCGGCTTCACCCGACTCAATGAGCGCCAACATTTCGGTGCGCTCTTTTTTCTTTTGGCTGCCTGTTAGCCAAGCCACGCGAACGCCCAAGGGTGACAACCATCCCACCAGTTTGGCAAAGTGTTGTTGCGCCAATATTTCGGTTGGGGCCATGAGCGCACATTGCCAGCCACCATCAATGGCCAACATGGCAGCCAGGGCGGCCACGACCGTTTTGCCGGCACCGACGTCGCCCTGCAGCAAGCGGTGCATGGGCACTGGGCGTGCCAAGTCTTGTGCAATTTCGTGGCCCACCCTTTGTTGGGCTGCGGTCAATTGAAAGGGCAAGACCTCACGCAATTTGTCATACCAAGCGCCTTCTTTCTTGTGAAGAGCAGGTGCACGCAAAGAATCCCTCTCCATTTTGGCCATGCGCTGCGACAGCTGTTGCGCCAACAATTCTTCGGCCTTGAGCCTTTGCCAAGCGGGGTGTGAGCGATCTTCCAATGCGGCAATGGAGACATCGGGTGCGGGGTGATGCAAGAAGGTCAGCGCTTGTCGCAAATTGATGGATGGCCCCGACTTAGACGCTTGGGGCCAAGCCATGTTGCCTGGCAGCGATTCACTCAAATCGGCCCTTGACAGTGCCCCCGCAATGGCGCGCCGCAAATAGGTCTGCGGCAAACCCGCTGACGTTGGATAGACCGGCGTCAATTCGGTAGGGAGATGACCGGCGGCTGCCTTGAAAGCCGGATGCATCATGGTCAGTCCCAAAAAGCCACCCCGAATTTCGCCGCGCGCTCGAATTACTTGCCCTACCGCCAAGGCTTTTTGCTGCGCAGGATAGAAGTTAAAAAACCGCAAAACGCAGGTGTCTGTGCCGTCGTCCACCGTGACCAACAACTGGCGCCTTGGGCGCATTTGAATTTCTGAGGCAATGACTTTGGCTTCAATTTGGACGGTATCGCCCTCACGCGCATTGCTTAGTTTGACGATTTGAGTCTCGTCTTCGTAGCGCAGTGGAATGTGCAAGGCCAAATCGATGTCACGCACCAAGCCCATTTTGCGCATGGCTTTTTGGGGGGCCGACAATGGCTTGACGGCTGGCGATGACGAGGTGCTGGGCATCCCGCCATTGTGCCGTGCTTGGCACCTGCCTATCTATCAATCAGAAATTTGTCAGGGCAAGTTTTCAGCCGCTTTGGCGCGCACAAATGCGGTCACCACATCCCGAATGGTTTTGCGCTCTTCTTGCGACAAGGACAAATACCGGTCGACCATTTCTCGGTCTGACAAACCCATTTCGACGGGTCCCGCATTCATTTCAAACACATAAGTTTTGCCGGGCGCACGGCCGAACCGCAGTTCATCGGGGCTGACTTGCAACCATTCTGCCAAGACCCTGAGCTTGTCTTGGGTAGGCATGACTTTGCCCAAAAGCCAATTGCGTGCGGTATGCGGTGTGATACTTCTACCGTGATATCTGAGATTGAAGGCATTGGCTACCAAGGTAGGTGATGCGCGCACACCCGCACTTTCCAAAGCACTTCGCAATCGATCGGCGAATTGTTGGGACTCTGATACTTTTGGCATGCCCGTACAGTAATGTCTTGGGTTAGCATGGATGTGAGAAGTGATAGGTTCTTTCTTGAAAACTCCTTACATAATGGGTCGCTTTACAAAAATTAGATACAACTCATTTGTAAAGCTTTGCGCTAGCGCATGGGACAATCACATATTTCAACTTGGAACGGGTCTGGTTCGGCCCTCAAGATCATGACAAATTCACCCTTCATTGACGCGCACACAGCGTCCCCCAAAATCTTCAGTCTCAGCGACTTTGATTTTCATTTACCACCTGAACTCATTGCCCAACACCCCGCAGCAGAGCGGAGCAGTTCACGGCTTTTAGATGGTAGCCAAGCGCAAGCCGTCGATCGCATTTTCAAATCTTTGCCCAGCTTGATGCAGCCCGGCGATCTCTTGGTTTTCAATGACACCCAAGTGGTCAAAGCGCGAATTTTTGGCGAGAAATCAACGGGCGGCAAAGTGGAACTGTTAATTGAGAGGGTCCTGCCAGACAACCGCGTGGTGGCGCACATGAAAGTCAGCAAGAAGCCGCCCTTGGGTGCCATCTTGCACATGGGCACAGATGCATCTTTAACGGCGTCATCAACGGGGTCTACTGGTTCACCGGGATTTGATGCCAAATTGCTAGGGCGTTGGCCCAATGAAAATGGTGCGCTGTTTTGTTTTGAACTCAGTGGCGAGCCCCATGCGCTGATGGCGCAATATGGCCACATGCCCTTGCCGCCCTACATTGAGCGCCAATACGATGGCAGTGCCAGCCCCGCCGAAATTGCGGAAGATGAAGCACGTTATCAAACGGTGTTTGCACGAAGCCCGGGTGCCGTTGCTGCACCTACAGCGGCATTGCATTTTGACGATGCTGTTTTGGCACAGTTGTCGGCCATGGGCGTTGCCACTGCCAACGTTACTTTGCATGTTGGCGCGGGCACGTTTCAACCGGTCAAAACCGAGAACATTGCCGAGCACACCATGCACTCGGAATGGTATGACATCCCTGCATCTACCCAACAAGCGCTTCATGCCTGCCGCCAACGCGGTGGCAAAGTTTGGGCCGTTGGCACCACGTCTGTCCGAACTTTGGAGTCGTGGGCCCAAACCGGTCAAGCACAAGGCGACACAGAAATATTCATCACCCCCGGTTTTGAATTTAAGTGGGTCGATCGGCTGATTACCAATTTCCATTTGCCCAAGAGCACCTTGATGATGTTGGTCAGCGCCTTTGCAGGCTATGACCATGTGATGGCTTTGTATGCCCATGCCATTGAACAAAAGTATCGCTTCTTCAGTTATGGCGATGCCATGCTTTTACATAGAATGAACCATGCTTCAATTTGAACTTCTCAAAACAGACGCTCACAGCCACGCGCGCAGGGGCCAGTTAACTTTGAATCACGGCGTGATTCAAACGCCCATCTTTATGCCGGTGGGCACTTATGGCACCGTCAAGGGTGTCATGCCGCGCAGTCTGGAAGAAATGGGTGCGCAAATTATTTTGGGCAACACTTTTCACTTGTGGATGCGCCCCGGCCTAGACATTGTGAAAAGTTTTGGCGGCCTGCACGGTTTTGAAAAATGGCAAAAACCCATCCTGACCGACTCGGGCGGTTTTCAAGTTTGGTCCCTGGGTGAAATGCGCAAAATTACCGAAGAAGGCGTGCATTTTTCGTCACCTGTGAATGGCGATAAATTGTTCATGTCGCCCGAGGTGAGCATGCAGATTCAAACCATTTTGAACTCTGACATTGTGATGCAGCTTGACGAATGCACCCCTTACGAAACCAAGGGCCACTTGACCACCGAAGCCGAAGCACGCAAGTCCATGGAAATGAGTTTGCGTTGGGCCGTTAGAAGCAGAAATGAATTCACACGGCTTGAAAATCCAAACGCTTTGTTTGGCATTGTGCAAGGCGGTATGTTTGAAAATTTGCGTCAAGAATCTTTAGAGCAATTGGTGGCCATGGACTTTCCTGGCTATGCCGTGGGCGGCGTCAGTGTGGGCGAACCCAAAGAGCAAATGTTGCAAATCATGGCGCACACGCCGCACAAACTACCCGCTCACAAGCCCCGTTATTTGATGGGTGTCGGCACGCCCGAAGACTTGGTAGAGGGGGTTGCGCAAGGGGTCGACATGTTTGATTGCGTCATGCCCACACGCAATGCACGCAACGGTACCGTGTTTACAAGGTACGGTGATTTAAAGTTGCGAAATGCACGCCACAAAACAGACCACCAACCGCTAGACACCACGTGTACTTGTCATGCATGTGCAGGTACTTCTGGCGTGTCTTGGGACGAGGGTGGCCGCGAAGGTTTCAGCCGCGCTTACTTGCACCACCTCGATCGATGCGGTGAAATGCTTGGCCCTATGCTAACCACCATTCACAACTTGCATTACTACTTGAACCTCATGAAAGAAGTTAGGGCTGCCTTAGAGAACGACAACTTCTCAGGCTTTCAAACCAAGTTCAAGCAAGAACGCGCACGCGGTATTTGAAAATTTGAATGCGCGCAGGGCATGCAAGCCCCTGCGCGTTAACTTGCTTCAGCAGGCGTGGTGAAGACTGTCAAAACGCCGGTGTACCCATACAAATGGTGGTGGGCAATTTCACCGCTGGCAAAGAAGCCCACCAGTGGCACATCACCCAGCGCATGCCGAATCCATTGCAATTCGGCGCTGGGGCCGCCAAAGTGAGGGCCACCGCGGCCAGAGCAACTGACATACACAGCGCCCGCAATGCGCCTTGCTGGATGAGGCGCGGCTTCTGCTTCACTGGCAGCCAAAGCATTGGCCGTTTCAAGGCTCAATGTTTCGGGTTCAAGTTCTTCTCTGATTTCTGCACAAATTCGGCGCAAGTCGGATTTGGCCGCTTGCAAATTCATCTGACAAAAAGCCAGCTTCTGACCGGCTTCCACATGATCGGCAATGGCCACACCTTTGCGTGCCGGGTCTAGACCCACAATGTGACGGACTCGAACATCCATGCCCAAGCTGCCCGTTCGTCCAACGGCTTGCTGGCCCGCAGAAGTTACGCCCACCAAAGTTGCACGAACGGCTTGCAATGCGCTTTGAGGTTCACTCAGAGACACATTCAAATCGCTCAACAACATGTCGAGTGCGGGCTGGCCATCTAAGGCATAAACCACATGCCCTTCTGCTTCCGTAATTTCGCGTTCCTTGCTGATGGGTGCACAACCTTGTGTGACGCGGGACAGAATTTGAACATCGGCATTGAATGCCACACCGCTCAAACCACCCTTTAAAACACCTTGCATGGGCGCCGTGGTGTTCGTGGCTGCAAATTGCAGGGTTTGATGGCGACTGGCTGACAGCCCGCCAAACAAATAACCCGAGGCGGTACGCCCTGCCATTTCGGCAATGAGCTCTGCCAAATCTGGCGTCATGGGGTCGGCATGGACCAACGCAGCGTGTGCTGAAAATTCTGTTGGCAAAGGCTGCGCGCCAGAAAACACACGGTATTGGTGG
>CALPYQ020000035.1 GCA_943327965.2 Singulisphaera sp. GP187 | reverse complement strand
ACCTCTCAAGAAAACCAAAACCAAACGGCCAGATTGATTGTTTTCGTTGGCGTTGGCTTGAACACCAGACAAAGCAAACGCACCCATGCTGATGGATTGCAGAATAACTTCGCGTCGAGATTTCAACATGTTGCCACCTCCAACAATTTATTTAAAAACCAACTCAGAGCTTCCCAACACAAACCCCATGCGTTGCGAGGGTGTTTGCGCCATCAAAGCTTTACGCGTACTTTCTGACAAATACGGATACAGATCTGTTCGTTCTGGCGAGTTTCGGGCTATGTTCAATGCAAAGTCAATGCGGCGTGTGAGCGCTTCAGGGGTTAGCCATGTACTGGCATTGAAGGAATAACCATCGGGTGTTTGCCAGTTTTGAATGGCTTGTCCTGCAACTGCTGCGTAGCCAAAAGATTGCAACCATTTGGTACGGTCTTGTCCTGCATTGAGTACACGCATGCTGGCGCAAGCAAAATCGTAAGGGGTTCGATACAACTTGTGGGCTGGGTCCCAAAACGCAGCATGGTGCAACATCACAGACATCACTTGGTAAATATCACCACCCGTTTTTAAAAAAGTTTCAGCCATTTGGTCAACCAAGGCTTTCGGTGGATCATCGGCTACAAAGTATTGGGCCAGGCGATGCGAAATTCTTTGGGCTGTTGCTGGGTGATTGGCCAAATAGCGAATGATTTGCTCGCCCTCTTTGACACCTGCGTTTAAAGCAGAAGTTGGCAAGGTTTGGCCCATGACAGACTTGCGACCCACGTCATGCAGACGCATCACAAATTGAAACCCATCTGACGATCGAGGTGCGATGGTCCAGCCCGTCAACACGCGGGCCAGTTCCAAAACATCTTCCTGGGTGTAACCGCCATTGGCGCCCAAGGTGTGGAGCTCCATCAATTCGCGAGCGTAGTTTTCATTGAGACCCCGCGCATTTTGACCCGCCCTTGCGGCTTGCGGGCTAACGCTAAGCCACTGGTCAAGGTAGTAAAGCATGGCGGGATGTTTGGCACTGGCCAAAACCAAATCCTCGAATTTACCCAGCGCATGCGCACGTGCGACATTGATGGCGTAGTGACCTGCGAAGGGGCGGACCGACCCCTTTTGTTGGTAAACATTGAAATGGTTAAACCAAAACTCGGTCATGCGAGCAAGCAGGGGTTGTTCGTATTCGTCACTGCCGCAACTGGCCAAACGCCAGGCGATGGCTTTGTTCACTTGGGTTCTGTTGAAGAACAAAGGGTCAGGTTGTTCTTGAAAATTAAAACGCCTCTCGTTTGCAACAAATTCATTGATGCGAGTCCCTGCAGGAACAGCGGCACGCGCTTCTCGTTCTTGGCGAGCCCCATCAAAAATAGTTGGCAATGAAGCGTTGATTGAGACCAAGTCGGCTGGTAATTGTGGCGGACGAAGGCTGGCTTTTTGGGCTTCTTCCAGCTGTTTGAGCGCCCACGCTTTGGGATGAGGCTGCGACTTGATGTCTGCTAACAAAGCAGGTGTAGGGCCATAACTTAGGCGATTGACTGCTCGCCACTCTGCGGCTGGACCTTGAGGCTCTATTTGACTAACGGGAGCATCAAACGACGGCTTGAGGTTGGGTGCTTGTGCACAACCCCACAATGACAAAAGCAAACAAGCTTCAAGCAGCAGGCGAAGTGGCTGACTTTGATTGAAACATGTTTGAAGTTTCATTTGTCGTGTGAATTATTCCCACTCAATAGTGGCCGGCGGTTTGCTACTCACGTCATAGGTGACACGGTTAATACCACGCACCTCGTTGATGATACGACCTGACACTTTTTTGAGCAAGGCATAAGGCAGTTCCGCCCAATCTGCGGTCATGAAATCTGACGTTTGAACAGCACGCAAAGCCACGACATAGTCGTAAGTGCGGCCATCGCCCATCACGCCTACGCTCTTGACTGGCAAAAAGACAGTGAAGGCTTGACTGGTGAGATCGTACCAAGACTTTCCTGAAGGGTCTGTAAAGTTACGTAATTCTTCAATAAAGATGGCATCTGCGCGCCGCAGCAAATCGGCGTACTCTTTTTTCACTTCACCCAAAATACGCACACCCAAACCTGGTCCAGGGAAGGGATGGCGATACACCATCTCGCGGGGCAAACCAAGCGCCACACCCAGTTCACGCACTTCGTCTTTGAACAATTCACGCAGAGGCTCTAACAATTTCAGGCCCAGTTGTTCTGGCAAGCCACCCACGTTGTGATGGCTTTTGATGGTGACGGCTTTTTTGCTTTTTGCGCCACCAGACTCAATGACGTCAGGGTAAATGGTGCCTTGGGCTAAGAAACTTGCGCCCTTATGGCCGCCCGTACCCGCTTTCAATTTAGCGGCTTCGTCTTTGAAAACATCAACAAACAAGCCACCAATGATTTTGCGTTTTTGCTCGGGTTCGCTCACACCGGCCAGCTTGCCTAAGAACAAATCGCTGGCATTGACACGTATAACTTTGGCATGCAGCTTGCCTTCGAACATGTCCATCACCATGTCGCCTTCGTTCAGACGCAATAGGCCGTGGTCTACAAATACGCATGTGAGTTGATCACCAATGGCGCGGTGGATAAGGGCTGCAGCCACTGAAGAGTCAACGCCACCCGACAAGCCCAAGATGACTTCTTCGTCACCCACCTGCTCACGAATTTTGGCCACAGCTTCTTCGATGTAGTTGCCCATGATCCAATCTGGGCGCGCCTTGCAAATGTCCAATACAAATCGATTCAGGAGCGCTTGACCTTGGATGGTGTGCGTCACTTCAGGGTGAAATTGCACTGCATAAAAATGACGCGTTTCATCGGCCATGCCCGCAATGGGACATGCCGGCGTAGACGCCATTACTTTAAAACCTGCAGGCAACTGGGTTACTTTGTCGCCATGGCTCATCCAAACTTTGAGCATGCCGTAGCCTTCAGGCGTTGCAAAATCTTCAATGCCCTTGAGCAATTCCGTATGACCATGCGCACGCACTTCGGCATAGCCAAACTCTCGCGTTTGACCGGCTTCCACTTTGCCGCCCAGTTGTTCGGCCATGGTTTGCATGCCGTAGCAAATACCCAAGACCGGGATGCCCAACTCAAACACGGCGTCGGGTGCACGATCGTCAACTTCGTAAACACTGGCATGCGAGCCCGAAAGGATGATGCCCTTGAGGTTGCCGTCTTTGGCATAGTCGCGGACCCAGTCACTGCTGACATCACAAGGGTGAACTTCGCAAAACACATGTGCTTCACGCACGCGTCGTGCAATGAGTTGTGTCACTTGTGATCCAAAGTCAAGGATCAAAATTTTGGAGTGCTGCATGGGTCGAACAAGCTCAAATAAAAGTTGCGATTTAAAAAATGGATTTAGTCGGCGCGATAGTTAGGCGCTTCTTTGGTAATTTGCACGTCGTGCACATGGCTTTCGCGAATACCTGCCGAGGTAATCTCCACAAATTCTGCTTTGTTGCGCATGTCTTCAATGGTGGGGCAACCACAGTAGCCCATGCTGGCCCTTAAGCCACCTGCCATTTGGAAAACAATGGCCACCACTGAGCCTTTGTAAGGAACGCGGCCTTCAATGCCTTCGGGCACCAATTTGTCGGCATTGGGATTGCCCGTGCTGGACTCTTGAAAGTAACGGTCTGCACTGCCCTGCTGCATGGCACCAATGCTGCCCATGCCACGATAGCTCTTGTAGCTACGGCCCTGGTACAAAATGACTTCACCGGGCGCTTCTTCTGTCCCCGCAAACATACCGCCCATCATGACCGTGCTAGCACCTGCCGCAATGGCTTTGGCAATGTCGCCACTGTAACGAATACCGCCGTCTGCAATCAAAGGCACGCCCGTGCCATTCAATGCAGTGGCCACATTGTCAATGGCCATGACTTGAGGAACACCCACGCCCGCCACAATGCGTGTGGTGCAGATCGAGCCAGGCCCGATGCCTACTTTGACGGCATCCGCGCCGGCTTCAACCAATGCCAAAGCAGCAGCGCCTGTGGCAATGTTGCCACCAATCACTTCAATGTGAGGGTAGTTGTCTTTGACCCAACGCACGCGTTCAATGACGCCTTTGCTGTGGCCATGGGCAGTGTCCACCACAATGGCATCGACACCTGCCTTGACCAAGGCTTCTACACGTTCTTCGGTGCCATCGCCCACACCCACTGCAGCACCAACCAAAAGACGACCTGCTGCATCCCGTGCGGCCAATGGAAAGTTGAGTTGTTTGGTGATGTCTTTGACCGTGATCAGGCCCTTCAATTCGAAAGCGTCATTGACCACCAACAAGCGCTCTAATTTGTACTTGTTCAAAAGCGCTTTGGCTTCTTCTGGTGTGGTGCCTTCAGGAACCGTGATCAGACGTTCACGCGGCGTCATGATTTCGCTCACAGGCTGGTCGTAGCGCGTTTCAAAACGCATGTCACGTCCTGTGACAATGCCCACGACTTTGCCACCTTGGCAAACTGGAAAGCCAGAAACACCCAGCTCTTCAGACAAGGCCATGACCTGTCTCACTTTGGTATCGGGGGTGATGACCACTGGGTCGCGCAGTACGCCCGACTCATAGCGTTTGACTTTGGCCACTTGGGCCGCTTGTTCTTGGGGTGTGAGGTTTTTGTGAACGATGCCAATACCGCCCTCTTGCGCAATGGCAATGGCCAAACGTGCTTCGGTGACGGTGTCCATGGCAGCCGAAACCAAGGGCAGGTTTAAGCGCAGCTTGCGAGTAAATTGGGTTGCAAGGGAGGTGTCCTTGGGAAGGACTTGTGAGTAGGCTGGCACCAACAACACATCGTCGAAGGTGAGGGCTTTACCGAGCAGGCGCATGAAGGTGGGCTCCAAAAAAACGATTGTACCCTCGTCAAAGCCCAGTTTGGCTCTGAAAACGATCGATCAATAGCCAGGAACAGCACCGACCCGGCGCTTTGCAAAAAGACCTGTTCGGCCTTTCCCTTGGCGTTGAAAACGTTGTTTTCGGGCCAATTTGGGATCGACTTTTAGTGGCCGGTAAATTTCTAGGCGGTCGCCATCTTTGAAAACATAACTCAAAGGGACTTTACGACCCCAAACACCTTGGCCGGACACATGGCCAAAAGCTTGTTGAACAGCTTCTTCATGGCGGCTATCTGTACATGCCTTGATGAAGGCAGTTTTAAAAATTTGAAGGGCTTGCATCACTGTGCAGCCATCCATCAATTCAAGGCGAAGGGTCAAGCTTTGACGTGCCGCAGGACTGACAACACATTCAACGTGAATCATGCCGACTCTGTCCCATAAACCTGCTCGGCACGTTTGACAAAGGCGTCTACCAAACTGGCTGCAATTTTGTCAAAAACAGGCCCCACCACAGCGGCCAAAGTAGCGCTAGAAAAGCCATATTCCAATGAAAGCGTTACTTTGCAGGCTCTTTGCGTGTCGTCGCCCACAGGCTCAAAAGACCATGTGCCATCCAAGTTTGAAAACGGCCCTTTGACCAACTTCATGCGCACTTCACGGTTTTTGATGTGGGTGTTGTGAGTCACAAAAACTTGATTCATGCCGGCAATGCCAATGCCAACTTCTGCATCCATCTCCGTCTCTGTGAATTGAAGTACTTTGGACTGCTGGCACCAAGGCAAAAATTCCTTGTACTGATCGACATCCGTGACCAGGCGAAACATTTCCTCGGGGGAGTACCAGATTAGGACGGATTTAAGAAGTTTCTTCATACAATAAGCGCTGTTCTTCAGATTGTAATTTCTCTGAGACAACCCTTGCAAATGCAAGCCAAGTTAGCGCATTAAATCACCCTCATGGCAACGCCACCCAAAAAATCTAAAGGCACTGGTTCTTCCGGTGTCATTGCTGAAAACAAAAAGGCAGCCTTCGACTACTTTTTTGAGGAACGGCACGAGTGCGGCATGGTGCTTGAGGGCTGGGAAGTCAAGGCGGTGCGAGAAGGCAAGGTTCAGTTGACCGATGGTTATGTGGTCATTCGGAACAAAGAGATGTTCATCATTGGCTGCTTAATCAACCCTCTCAAAACTGCCTCGACGCACGTCAATCCAGAAGCAGCCCGCACCCGCAAGTTGCTTTTAAAAAGGGACGAAATAGACCGCCTCACCAGCAAAGTTGAGCAAAAAGGATTTACCTTGGTGCCCATCAATTTGCACTGGAAAGCGGGCTTCATCAAATGTGAAGTGGCGCTGGCCAAAGGCAAGGCTGAGCACGACAAGCGTGACACCATTAAGGACCGTGAAGGCAAGCGCGAAGTAGAACGCGCCATGAAGAGCCGTCACCGCTAAGATGACTGGCAGGCCATCGAAAGCGCAAGCCTAGGGGTGCTTGGCCAATTTGTGGGTTATGTACAGCCTAATTCAGGTGACGCAGCGGATGTGTGTCGGCAGTCCAAGGGCTGTTAAAAAACAATGGCCATTCCTCAGAGGAAACATCTGCAATCTGGCCGTGCGCCCATTGAGGTTGATGGTCTTTGTCGACGGCCAATGCGCGAATACCTTCGACGGTTTCGCTGCTTTCGCGCAGGTGGAAACAATGGTGAACCAAGTCTCGCTCCATTCGCAAATCGTCAGCCAAACTCATGTTTCTGGCTTTCCTAATTTGAGCCAAGACCACATGAACCATGAGTGGTGAAGCCTTGTTCAAGCTTGCCAAGGTTTGGTTGGCCCATTCAGAGTTGTGCTGCGCAAGTGCAAGGCTAATTTCCAAGGCAGAGGGCAACGCAAAAATTTGGTCAATTTCTGCCTTGTTGGAAAAGGGAACAGCTTCCAATTTTGTGCATTGACTTTGAATCCAACGCTCTACGGCTTGGCCGCTTTCAAACGGTGTGTTCAGCAAAGTTTTCCAAAGCATCGGCAAGCGTTGGACTTCAATCAAGCCATCGGCCAGGCCAGCCTGAATCGCTTGAGGGCCATTGATTTTTTGGCCCGTGAGACCCAAATATTCACCAATGCGACCAGGGCATCGGCTTAGAAAATACCCGCCACCCACATCTGGAAACAAACCAATGTGTGTCTCAGGCATGGCCATCTGTGTTTTATCGGTCACGATGCGAACACTGGCACCTTGACTGATGCCCATGCCCCCACCCATGACGACACCATCCATGAAAGCGATGTAGGGCTTGGTGTATGTGTGAATGAGGTGGTTCAGTGCATATTCTTCAGTGAAGAAATCGGCCAAGCTGGTGTCACCCGCCAGTGCTGCTTGGTGAAAAAACCGAATGTCGCCACCTGCACAAAAATGTCCGAAGGGCCCTTCTTTGCCCTGCCCTCTGACCAACACAGCCAGAACTTGAGGGTTGGCTTGAAACGACAGCAAAGCTTGCGTGATCAGTCTGACCATTTCCAAAGACAGGGCATTCAAGGCCTTAGGTCTGTTGAGTGTGATGCACCCAACACGACCGACCACCTCAGACATCACCGTTGGCTCTGAACTGATGCTCGTTGCATTATTGAGATTCGACATTGCGTTCTCTCCATCCAAACCATTCATTTGCAAACAATGCGGCAAGAACCATGCTGCCGCCAACTAAAACGCTGTAATGAGGCTCTTCGTTGGCCCAGATCCATGCCAACGCGATGCCAAAAATAACTTCCAGCAAGGCAAGTAATGAAACTTCAGGCGCCTTTAGAACTCGCGCGCAAACAACCGAAAGCGTACAAGGTATGGCCAACTGAAACAAGCCCAACACGGCCAACAAACCCATGTCGTGCGCATTGGCTTGCAATGGCAAAGCCAAAGGCAATGTAACGAGCGCAGACAAAAATGCCCCAATGAATACGCTGGGCACCAAGTCAAGCGTTAGACCGCTTGCTTGACTTTTCTGAATCAGGGTCCATTGGGTTGCGCCTGCCAATGGCACGACCAAGGCAACACAAATGCCCAGCAAGAAATTGGGTTCACCCAATTGCAATTGAGAATTAAAGATGAGTGCAATACCGAGGCCAGCAAAGGCAATGGCCAGCCATGTTCTCAGTGGCAATCGATGAGACACAAATAACCAGGCACCAAGCGCTGTTAATAAAGGTCCACATGCCAAAGTAATGAGCACATTGGCAACAGCCGTTAGGGTCAGGGCCATCATGAAGGCTGTAAACATACAAGCCCAGCAAAGACCAGACAACCAAAAGTAGGGACTGCGCCAAGGCAAGGATTTCCAAAAACCTAGCCCTCGCCAAACACTCATGATGATGACCAAGCTAAGCGCAGTAAATGCGCTTCGCCAAAATGTCACCTCAAAGCCGCGGACTTGATCGAGGTGGCGCGTAACGACACCTGCAATGGACCACATAGCGGTCACCAGCACCATCAGGGCGACTGCATGACCGTGTTTGAGTTTCAGCACGATGGTGTGCTTTGATGCTTTAGACCTTAAGCGCGACCTGCGCGCTTACGCTCGTGCTCTTTCAAGAAGCGCTTGCGCAAGCGAACGCTCTTGGGTGTGATTTCCACCAACTCGTCATCGTCAATGAATTCCACACCGTATTCCAGTGTGAGGTCAATGGGGGGCGTAATTTTGATAGCGTCTTCTTTGCCAGACACACGGAAGTTGGTGAGCTGCTTGGTACGCGTGGCATTCACCACCAGGTCGTTGTCACGGCTGTGAATACCCACAATCATGCCTTCGTATACGGGGTCGTTGGCTTTCACAAACATGCGACCGCGATCGTCCAACTTGCCCAAGGCGTATGTGAAAATTTCACCATCGTCCATGGAAATCAATACGCCGTTTTTACGGCCGCCAATTTCACCTTTGTGGGCTTCATAGCTGTCAAAGATGTTGGAGATCAAACCAGAGCCGCGCGTCAAGTTCAAGAACTCGTTGGTAAAGCCAATCAAACCACGCGCAGGAATACGGTATTCCAAACGCACACGGCCGCGGCCATCGGGTTCCATGTTGACCAACTCACCTTTGCGCTCGCCCAAAGCTTGCATCACACCGCCTTGGTGTGTTTCTTCGATGTCAGCAGTGACCAACTCAATAGGCTCATGGCGCTCGCCGTTGACATCACGGTAAACAACGCGTGGCTTAGACACGGCCAATTCGTAACCTTCACGGCGCATGTTTTCCAACAAAATAGTCAAATGCAATTCACCGCGACCTGCCACGTCAAAGATACCCTCTTCGTCAGTTTCTTTAACGCGCAATGCCACGTTGTGTTGCAATTCTTTTTGCAGACGGTCCCAAATTTGACGGCTGGT
>CALPYQ020000034.1 GCA_943327965.2 Singulisphaera sp. GP187 | reverse complement strand
TTTCTACCAATAAGACCTGATGAAGGCGAGCATGCCTGTGAGGTGCTAACTCCCAATCGTGCAACACAGATCGATCGGCAATGGTTTCGCAGTGCAGCACATCGGGTAAATGTGTTGATTCTCCAAATAGGCTGTAGCTCTGTATGTTGGGCTGTGATTTATGCATGTTCGAAATGTACAAGTTTTCGCCAGTTTCAGCCATTCCTGTCTTGCCGCTTCAGGCGTATCTTTCGCAACATTCAGGCAAATTGATCCACATCAAGTTCTACGGAGACATAAATTGAAAACACAAGTTTGCATCATTGGCGGCGGTCCCTCAGGTCTCATGTTGTCTCAATTACTTCACTTGAAGGGCATTGAAACTGTGGTTCTTGAGCGCCAGACCAGGGACTATGTCCTTAGCCGAATTCGTGCGGGTGTCTTGGAAAATGGCTTTGCCAAACTCATGCGTGAAGCGCAATGCGGCGATCGGATGGACCGCGAGGGCGAAATTCACGATGGATTTTTTCTGGCGCACGGCAACAAACTCAACCGTGTTGATTTGCACAAATACAGCGGTGGCAACTCAGTCACGGTGTATGGTCAAACGGAGTTAACACGCGATTTGTACGAAGCGCGTGATCGAATGAACGGCACTGTGATTCACAGCGCAGAGGATGTTCAACTCCACGATCTAAAGTCAGACCAGCCTTACGTGACCTACAACGTCAGCGGTGAATCAAAGCGCATCGATTGTGATTTCATCATTGGTGCTGACGGTTTTCACGGTGTAAGCCGCAAGTCCATCCCAAGCGATGTCATCAAAGAGTATGAAAAGGTGTACCCCTTTGGTTGGCTGGGCGTGTTGTCGCGCACCAAGCCAGTTTCGCCTGAATTGATTTACGCCAAACATACCCGTGGTTTTGCGTTGTGCTCTTTGCGTTCTCAGGTTTTAAGCCGGTACTACATTCAAGTGCCATTGACCGATTCTGTGGAGAACTGGTCTGATGACGCCTTCTGGGAAGAATTGAAGCGTCGTCTGCCTACCGAGGTGTCTGAAAAGTTGATCACTGGTCCGACCATTGAAAAGTCTATTGCACCCCTGCGCTCCTATGTTGCAGAACCCATGCGTTATGGCAACATGTTCTTGGCGGGTGATGCGGCTCACATTGTGCCGCCTACTGGCGCGCGTGGCCTTAACACGGCAGGTTCAGACATTTACTACCTCTATCATGGGTTTGTGAATCATTACCAAAAGGGCGACAGCACTGGTTTGGATAACTATTCTGAAACGGCTTTGGCGCGTGTCTGGAAAGCGCAGCGTTTTTCATGGTGGCTGACCACCTTGCTTCACACTTTCCCAGACTCAAGTGACTACGATCAAAGGCTGCAAGAGATTGAGATGGCTTATTTGTTCTCATCAGATGCGGCGCAAAGTTCGCTCGCTGAAAACTACGTGGGTTTACCGTTCTAAAATGATTTGATTTGTCTATCCAGTCCGTGACTGGCATGATTCAAGTCAATCATCTTTTGGAGACAAACGCGCATGTCAGAACAGCCAATTATTTGGGAAACCTCCGGTACCAGCCGAATTCCTTTTGCTGTCTACACGCAGCAAGATGTTCACAAAAAAGAACTTGAACGCTTTTTTTACAAAGCGCACTGGAGTTATGTTGGACTTGAAGCTGAAATTCCCAACACTGGCGATTTCAAGCGCACGGTTGTTGGGGAGCGATCGGTCATCATGACCCGCGCTCAGGATGGACAAATTCATGTGGTTGAAAATGTGTGCGCGCACCGCGGCATGGCTTTTTGTCGCGAGCGTCACGGCAACAAAAAGGAATTGGTGTGCCCATACCATCAGTGGAGTTATGCCCTAGATGGCAAGTTGCAAGGCGTTCCATTTAGGCGCGGTGTGCGTCAAGACGGCAAGGTCAATGGCGGGATGCCAGCTGACTTTGATCCGAAAGATCACGGCCTGACTTCCTTGAAAGTGGCAGTTCGAGGAGGTGTTGTCTTTGCGTCCTTTGACCATGACGTTGCGTCACTCGAAGACTATATGGGGCCAACCATCCTCCAGTACTTCGATCGACTTTTCAATGGTCGACAATTGAAAATTTTGGGCTACAACCGTCAGCGTATTCCGGGTAACTGGAAACTGATGCAAGAAAACATCAAAGATCCTTATCACCCCGGACTGCTTCACACTTGGTTTGTAACATTTGGCCTTTGGCGTGCCGACAATAAAAGTGAGCTGCGCATGGATGAGCACCACCGCCATGCTGCCATGATTTCGACACGTGGCAGTGCAGGTGAGGCCAAGGGTGCCTCTTCTGATGTCACCCAAGTCAGTAGTTTCAAAGCCAGCATGCAGCTGCATGACCCTAGTTTTTTGGACATCGTGCCTGAAGATTGGTGGGGCGGGCCTACAGCTGTCATGATGACCTTGTTTCCCAGTGTTATTTTTCAACAGCAAGTCAACAGCGTGTCGACGCGCCATATTCAACCCGACGGCCATGGCGCCTTCGATTTTGTATGGACGCATTTTGGTTTTGAAGACGATACCCCCGAAATGACAGATCGCAGATTGCGTCAAGCCAATTTGTTTGGCCCAGCTGGTTTTGTGTCTGCAGATGATGGTGAAGTGATTGAGTTTTCGCAACAGGCCTTTGAAACCAAATCCAATCACCGTACCCTGGCTGAATTGGGCGGACGTGATGTAGGTGAGACCGATCACATGGTGACCGAGACCCTCATTCGAGGCATGTACGAGTACTGGCGCAAAGTGATGGAGGCTTGATCATGGTTGACATGCAAACTTGGTTTGGTATCCAGCAACTTTATGCCAACTACACCAGTGCTGTAGACAGCGGTCAATGGGATCTCTGGCCAGAATATTTTACAGAGCAGTGCGTTTACAAACTTCAACCCAGAGAAAATTATGAAAGAGGTTTTCCTCTTTGCACTTTGTCGTTGACCAGCAAAGGGATGCTGAAAGATCGGGTGTATGGCATTTCCGAAACTTTGTATCACGATCCCTATTACCAGCGTCATGTGGTGGGTGCACCCATTATTCTGAAGGTTGATGAGGGCCGAATTTACAGCGAAGCCAACTATGCAGTGTTTAGAACCAAATACGACCAGGAAAGTACAGTCTTCAATGTCGGTCGTTATCTGGATATCATTGTTCAAACTTCCGAGGGCTTCAAATTTGCTGAACGTGTGTGCGTTTACGACAGCGAAATGATTCCCAATTCCATCATTTATCCCATCTAATTATGAGCCAATGGATCGATGTTGCCGCAGAGGCAGACCTGTTTGAAGGCGCTGGTATTGCGGTCACACCACAAAACCACGACATTGCTATTTTCAAAGTAGACGATGGTGTTTTCGCCATCAACAATGTTTGTAGCCACGGCAACGCCAATTTGTGTGAGGGTTTTGTGGAGGGCAATTATGTGGAATGCCCATTTCATCAAGCCTTGTTTGACGTCCGTGATGGTTCGGTGGGATGTGGGCCCGCAACAGAGCCCGTGAAATCGTGGCCAGTGAAGATTGAGGCTGGCCGCGTGTTGATCGATCTGAGTGTTTGAATTGAGTCAACCCCAATTGGGTTTGCGTTTCTCGATGAAGGCTTGAACACCTTCCAGCGCACTGTTGTCCATCATGTTGCAAGCCATGGTTTGGGCTGCATACTCATAGGCTTTTTCAATGCCAGTTTCGAGTTGCATATAAAAGAGTTCTTTGCCCATGGCCAGTGCAACAGGCGGCTTGGCCAATATTTTTTGGATCAATGACGCTAGCACCTCGTCTAGTTTTTCAGGCTCAGCAATTTTGTTAATCAATCCCTGATTCAAAGCCTCTTGTGCGGACAAAAAATCGCCTGTGACTAACATTTCAAAGGCTGCTTTGCGTGACAAATTGCGTGACAGGGCAACACTGGGCGTGGAACAAAAAAGACCTAGGTTGACGCCGCTGACGGCAAACTTGGCGTCAGCTGAAGCCACAGCCAAATCGCATTGCGCAACAAGTTGGCAACCTGCAGCAGTGGCAATGCCTTGTACCCTTGCAATGACTGGCACTTGCAGTTTTTGGATGCGCATCATCATGTCACCGCACTGTGCAAACAGCTTTTGGTAATAGTCCATGGATGGTTCGGCTCGCATCTCTTTTAAATCATGACCTGCGCAAAATGCTTTTCCAGAAGCAGCAATGACCAAGACGCGAAGTTTCTGATTTTTAGAAAGTTCATCAAGTTCAGTTTGCAAGGCACTCAGCATGCCCTCGCTTAGGGCGTTAAAGGACGCAGCTCGATTTAACGTCAGGGTGGTGACGCCGTTCTCATCGTCAGATCGAATGACAAATGGAGAATCTGGTGTTGTCATATGCGGTTCCTCGTGAATGGATTCAGGTGCCCTTGGCACGTTGTCGCAACTGAAACTTTTGAATTTTTCCAGTGGATGTTTTGGGAATTTCTTCGAAACGAATGTCTTTGGGGACCTTGTAGCTTGCAAGCAATGATTTGCAATGCAAAATCAAATCCTCAGGGCTTACTGTCGTGCCACCTTTCAGTTCAATGAAGGCCACAGGGGACTCGCCCCACTTCACATCAGGCTTGGCTACCACGGCACAAGCCAATACGGCGGGATGTCTGTAAAGGGCGTCTTCAACTTCCAGTGAACTGATGTTTTCGCCGCCAGAAATAATGATGTCTTTACTGCGGTCCTTGATCTTCACATAGCGATCGGGTTCCATGACGGCCAAGTCGCCAGTATGAAACCAGCCCCCTGCAAAAGCTTCTTGCGTGGCTTTTGGGTTTTTCAAATAACCCTTCATCACAATGTTGCCCTTGAACATAATCTCGCCCATGGTCAGGCCATCGGCAGGGCATTCTTGAAGTGTTTCGGGATTGAGCACAGTCATGCCTTCTTGCAGAACATAACGAACACCTTGCCTGCCGTTCAATCGGGTTTGTTCAGACAGACTTTCGTGAGCCCATGAATCGCGCTTCACGGCCACACTAGCCGGACCATAAACTTCAGTGAGTCCGTAAACGTGTGTGATGTCAAAGCCAATTTTGGCCATCCCCTCAATCATGGCCGCCGGCGGTGCCGCACCTGCCACCATGCCCCTGACTTTTTGCTTAATTCCGGTTCGCATTGATTCGGGTGCGTTGTAAATCAGGCTGTGAACAATGGGGGCAGCGCAATAATGGTTGACGCCATGCTGATGCATAGCTTCCAAGATAGGCTGTGCCTCGACACGTCTTAAGCAAACGTGTGTGCCTGCCAACATGGCCACCGTCCAAGGAAAGCACCACCCATTGCAATGGAACATGGGCAAGGTCCAAAGGTATGTAGGAAAGTGCGGCATGGTCCATGTGGCCACATTGCTAACCGCATTGAGATAGGCCCCACGGTGATGCGTGACCACCCCTTTGGGATCACCCGTGGTACCGCTGGTGTAACTTACCGCAATGGCATCCCACTCGTCTTGAGGTCCTTCTAATTTGTCGAGGGGCTGGTGAGAAGCCAACCAAGATTCATATTCGAAAGGGCCCAATGTGTCGCCAGGGCCGGTGTACTCGCTGTCACAAACATCAATGACAACGATGTCTCTGTTGTGCTCACTTTTTAATAGGGCCAGAGCCTGTTTGATGACAGGAGAATATTCCCTGTCTGTGATCAGAACCTGTGACTCACAATGGTTCAATTGCCATGCAATCAGTGCCGCATCCAAACGGGTATTGAGGGCATTGAGTACGGCATTGAGCGCCGGTACCGCGTAATGCACCTCAACCATCTCAGGTGTGTTGGGCAGCATGGCACTGACTGTGCTGCCTCTTTGAATGCCCAAAGACTTTAAGGCAGCGGCCAATCTGGCTGAACGTTCTCTGGTTTGCAACCAGGTGTATCTTCTTTGCCCATGAATCACAGAAGGCAAATCACCAAAAATTTCTGCACTTCGTTCTACAAAACTGACGGGGGAAAGTGCGGTGAAATTGGCAGAGTTTTTGTCTAAGCCTTGTTCAAAGATATTGCTCATTCAGACACTTTCAGTAGGGGGGTGATCAGTTGGAGGCCACGCTAAGGGCTTGATCGATGTCCCACAAAATGTCATCGATGTGTTCTAAGCCCACTGAAATTCTAATCATGTCGGGCCCCACGCCGGCTGACAGTTGTTGTTGCTCATCCAATTGTCGATGCGTGGTACTGGCTGGGTGGCTGATCAGGGTTCGGGTATCGCCAATGTTGACCAAATGGCTCATAAATTTGGCGGCTTCTATGAATTTGACGCCTTGCGCAAGACCGCCTTTGACACCAAATGCCAACAGCCCTGAAGCACCGCGCATTTGTTTTTGCATAAGTTGGTGTTGAGGGTGGTCGGTTAAGCCTGGGTAGTTGACCCATGCAACTCGGGCGTCTTGTTGCAAAAATTGAGCGACTGCCAGAGCGTTGCTGCAATGCCTTTCCATTCGCAAGGGCAGGGTCTCGACGCCTTGCAAAATTTGCCATGCACTCATGGGGCTGAGAGATGCACCGTAAACCCTTAAACACTCCATGCGGCATCGCATGGTGAATCCAAAGTCGCCAAAGGTTTCATAGAACTTCACGCCGTGGTAGCCCTTCGATGGCTCGGTCATACCGGGAAACTTGCCATTGTCCCAAGGAAATTTGCCACTCTCCACAACCACGCCGCCCAATGTGGTGCCATGACCTGCTAAATATTTGGTGGCCGAATGCACCACCACATCGGCACCGAAGGCAATGGGGTTACACAAGAAAGGGCTTGGGACCGTGTTGTCAATGATGAGAGGAAGACCATGCGCATGGGCAACATCAGCCACTGCTGCAATGTCTAAAATCAGCATGCTTGGATTTCCCAAACTCTCTGCATAAATTGCTCTTGTATTGGGCCGGATGGCAGCTGCAAAGGCGTAGGGTTGGTGTGCATCGACAAAAGTGGTTTCTATACCAAACTTGGCCAAGCTGACTGACAGCAGCGTGACAGATCCGCCATACAGCGCACCTGCCGCTACGACATGATCACCCGCTTGCAAGATGGTCATCAGCGCCATGGCTTCAGCCGCCATACCGGACGCAGACGCTACAGCTGCTCTGCCGCCTTCCAAGGCCGCAACACGTTCTTCAAGAACCGCGACCGTGGGGTTGCTGAGCCGTGAATAAACATTGCCAAACGTTTGTAAATTGAAAAGTGCAGCAGCATGGTCAGCACTGTCAAACACAAAGCTGCTGGTTTGGTAAATGGGCAGGGCGCGGGCACCTGTGGCTGCATCAGGAATTTGACCTGCGTGGATGGCCAGTGTTTCTGGCTTGAAAGTGTGATCGCTCATGGATTTTTAAATAGGGCGCTTGGCCGAAATAATGCCGGTGTTGACGCCCACCCAATTGAGACCGCCAAAAATTCTGGCATGTTCAATTTTGACGCAGCGGTTGGTGACAGACTTTCGACCCGCTTGACGAAACAATTGATCTGCTGCTTCGTTTTCCACGCCCAGTTGTTGCCATAAACATGTGGCACCAATTTGAAGGGCTTCGTTGGCAATGGGCAAAACATCTTCAGTCTTGCGAAACACATCCACAATGTCTACTTTTTCAGGAATGTCTAACAAACTTGCGTAGCAGGTTTGATGGAGGATTTTTTCTGCTGGATGCTTGCCGTCCCCTGCATATCGGGGGTTGACTGGAATAATGGTGTAGCCGTGTTCTTGCATGTACTTGGCTGCAAAATAGCTGGGACGATGCCACTGAGCGGACAGGCCAACCACGGCAATGGTTTTGGCCGATTTAAGTATTTGCCGCAGCTGTTGAACATCGTTATGCATAAAGAATCCTGGAATGGTTCAGATTCATGACGATGGAATTCCTTTAGTATTCATTTTCATTTGTATTTATAACCGCTTAAGGAAAGTTTGAATGCGCAAATCTTTCATTTTGACCCTCTTATTTGTTGCTTATGCGACAAGTTTGAGAGCCGAAGAGGCCATGGTTGCCGTTGCGGCTAATTTTTCAGCGCCAATGCAACAAATTGCAGCACTGTTTCAAAAAGAAACGGGTCATCAAATTAAGTTATCTTTTGGTGCATCGGGCGGCATCTATGCGCAAATTAAGAATGGTGCGCCTTTTGATCTCTTTCTTTCTGCAGATCAGCTCACCCCGCAAAAGCTAGAGGCTGAAGGTTTAGGGGTTCCTAACTCGCGTTTTACGTATGCAACCGGTCAATTGGTTTTGTGGAGCAAGCAAGAGGGCTTGGTGGATGCAAAAGGACACGTGCTTCAAAACAAAAGCATTCAACGCATTGCATTGGCCAACCCCAAGTTGGCACCTTATGGCGCCGCAGCGATGGAAACGATGACAAATTTGGGACTGCTGAAGGAATTGCAGTCCAAACTGGTTCAGGGCGACAACATTGCACAAACTTATCAGTTTGTCTCGACACAAAATGCGCAGATTGGTTTTGTGGCCTTGTCTCAAGTTTTTGCCAATGGCAAGATTACTTCTGGATCAGCTTGGATTGTCCCTGGCAATTTGCACCAACCTATTCAACAAGATGTCATTTTGTTGCGGAAAGGGCAAGACAACAAAGCAGCCACTGCACTCCTTTTGTATTTGAAGGGAGAGCAAGCCAAGAAAATCATGAAGTCATTTGGCTATCTCAGTCCCTAGTTTTTCTGTATGGCAATGAATAGACTGCAATAATCTGTTCTATTCACAATGAAGAGCTTGTTAAGTTCAAACTGACTATTTTGAGAGACCACTGATGAAAGCGTTGCCCTTGGTTTTAGTGCCTGGACTGATGTGTGATCACACAGTCTGGCAACCTTTGTTGCCGTTTTTTGACACTGCGCAGACCTGTCAAATGATTGACCATCAAAGCGCAAATTCCTTGTCACAAATGGCCCAAAAATTGCTGGACGCTTCACCGCCAAAGTTTGTCTTGGCCGGCCATTCAATGGGGGGTAGGGTAGCGCTAGAGGTATTGCGCATCGCGCCAGAGCGGGTAGCGGGCGTTGCTTTGATGGACACCGGTTACTTGGCCAAGGTGGAGGGGCCAGCAGGCGAATTGGAAGTTAAGAAGCGCTTGGTACTTCTTGAGATTGCGCAATCAAGTGGTATTCGTGCCATGGCTGCAGAATGGGTGAAGGGCATGGTTCATCCCAGTCGTTTGGCTGATAATGAACTGATTGAAAATATTTTGAAAATGTTTGAGACTAAAAACTCAGACATTTTTGCCAGGCAATTGTTGGCATTGATTTTCAGAAAAGATGCTACCGATGTTTTGAAAAC
>CALPYQ020000033.1 GCA_943327965.2 Singulisphaera sp. GP187 | reverse complement strand
GATTTGCCGCCAGAGGTTTTGACGCCCAGTTCTGAAAAAGCTGTCGCTGATCTATCACTTGGCAATGAGTCTCTTGGTGTCAAAGAAATTGCTCAAGCAACAGCATTGCCCACAGTGCCTCCTAGCTTGATCCATTTGGGGACGCATGCAGGTTGGGAAAGTGCGCTGGAGGTAGAAGCCTTGCAACTGTTGGGAACAGACCGCCAAGATGTTTGGGACGTGTTGACGCGCCGTTTTGAATCTTTGCTCATTCAGGCAGCCTTGGCAACCACACGAGGCCGACGGATAGAAGCAGCGGTTAAGTTAGGGATTGGCCGCAATACCATTACTCGCAAAATTCAAGAACTTCACATTGAAGGCTAATTGAAATCAACATCATGAAAGCAACAAAAAAGGCCTTCAATTGAAGGCCTTTTTTACGTCTGTCAAACCTGCGTGTTGGCAGTCAACCAATTATTTTGAGTAAATGATCTTGCCTGAATCGCTGACAGCAATGTACTGATTGTTGGCGCGAGTCAGTGTGGTTAGATTTTCGGTGGTGTTGGAAGTTCGCGTAGTCCATGTCACACCGTCTGGGCTGGTCATGATGGTGCCGCTGTTGCCCACCACCATGAATTGGTTCACATAGGACAGGGCATTCAGTGAGGTCGTTGTGCTGAGGCTTTGGCGTGTCCAAGTGATTGCATCAGGGCTGGTCAGTACGGTGCCAGCTGCGCCCACGGCGACAAAGTTGTAAGTGGTGACGCCATTGAGGTAAGTGGAATTGGAACCAATGGCTTTAAGGTCGGCAGTGATGCCAGAAGTTTGCGTTGTCCAAGTCAGGCCGTCGGTACTTGTCAGAACGGTGCCGCCTGCGCCTACTGCTACCCATTTGCCAGAGTTGGAAAAGTTAACGCCATACAGATGGGGGGTTGATGAGGGCACGCTGGTGGCCACTTTCCAGGTGATGGCGTCTGTTGTGGTGATGATGCTGCCATTGTCCCCAACAGCAACCACTGAACTGCCATTGGATGCAATGGCATTCAAATTTTGGGTGGTCACACTGGTGGTCTCGCTCCAAGTTTGCGAGTCGGCGCTGGAGACGATTTTTCCACCTGCACCAACCGCAATGAACTTGGCAAAGGCAAACTCTGCAGCATACAAGTCAGTGGTGACGGGCGAGGTGAGAGATGTCCATGAAGCAATGTCTGAAGTGTTGAACAAACGGCCACCGTTGCCTGCGGCAATGTGTTTGTAGACGAAGGTGTTGGTTGCGGAATCGACAATGCCGCCATAGGCCATGGCTGTTTTGTTGCCTGTATTCAGGGTTGTGCCTGGCGTCCACTCAATGCCTGCAAGCCGGGGTGTGGCAATGACAGTGGGCGTTGCGTCGCTGCCAGGGCCGCCATTAATGCGACCCGTTAAGAAAAATGAATAGGGGGTACCGTTGGCAAGGCCAGTGACGGTATAGGGCGAAGTCACTTTAATTCGATAGGTTGAGCCCACGGTGGCCAGCCAACTGCTGAGAGTCAAATTGGGGCTGTTGGGCGACGCAAAAATCCAATACTCCACGCCGGGTGTTTCTTGCCAAGTAATGGTGACTTCGCTGTCGGCTGCGACAACACTGATACCGCCAACGGGCGGCTGTGGCTTGTCTGAAGAACCACCGCCACAAGCCGTCAAAATGAGCGCCGAGGCAAATGCCAGCAATGAAACACGAATCGAATGCAAAAACATGAATTTTTCCTGTACGGAACAACGTAGACCCCAAATTCTAAGTGACTTCACTGGGGATATTGCCAATGCGACAGTTTAGGGCTTGGTGCATCGCCATTTCAAGTTAATTCACTTCACTTTGCCCAAATTGAGTGGGAGAATTGTCCATATCATTGAAAGTACCTATGAATTTACCCATTGCGACTATTTTGTTTGCTGGCGCCATGCCTTGGATTTGTGCTGGCATTGCCAAGGCGGGTCAGAAAAATTATGACAACCACAACCCAAGGGACTGGTTGGCCAAGCAAACAGGTTACAGAGCGCGCGCCAATGCAGCTCAAGCCAATTGCTTTGAAGCCTTTCCCTTGTATGCGATAGGCGTTTTATTGGCTTTGTTGTCAAAAGTCGACACAGACCTCGTCCAAATGTGGACGGGTATTTTTGTCGTGGCGCGTGTGGCCTACGTGGCCTGCTACCTCATGGACAAGGACAAATTGCGCTCGCTGGCTTGGCTCATTGGCGTTATCAGCACAGTGGCTTTGTACGTCTTAAGCGCAGGCTAAGCCCTTACTTGCTCCAAGTGTCTTTGAGGCCGGTGCTTCGGTTAAACACAGGTTTTGAGCCTTGGTGGTCGGAGCGATCGGCTACAAAGTAGCCGTGCCGTTCAAACTGGAATTTGTCATCGGGCTTGCTGTTGGCCAAAGAGGGCTCTACGTAAGCCTCAATCACCTTCAAGCTGTCGGGGTTCAGGCTGGTCAAAAAGTCTTTGCCGCCTGCGTCGGGGTTGGCTTCAGTAAACAGTCGGTCATACAAACGTACCTCGGCTTTGAGGGCATCTGCTTGCGAAACCCAAGTGATCACGCCTTTGACCTTGACGCTGTCTGAGCCGGGCGTTCCGCTTTTGGTATCGGGTATGAGTTGGGCCAGCACCTCGGTCACTTGACCACTGGCGTCTTTGTTGGCGCCTGTGCATTCAATGACGTGGCCATACTTCAGTCGAACTTTGTTGCCAGGGAACAGTCTGAAAAAGCCTTTGCTAGGGACTTCCTCAAAATCGGTGCGTTCAATCCAAAGTTGCTTGCCAAACTTGAAATGACGTTGGCCCAGTTCTGCATGGTGCGGATGAACAGGGGCATGACAATCATCCAATGTGCCTTCGCCCATCAGCTCATCCCAGTTGGTGATGGTCAGTTGGATGGGGTCGAGGACGGCCATGGCGCGGGCAGCTTTGGGATCCAGATCGTCCCGCAGACAGCCTTCCAGAGTGCTGTAGTCAATCCAAGAGTCACTTTTGGTAACGCCAATGCGTTCGGCAAAGAGTTGCAAACTCTGAGGTGTGTAACCGCGGCGACGCAAGCCCACAATGGTGGGCATGCGCGGGTCGTCCCAGCCATTGACCTTGCCTTCATTGACCAGCTGTGCCAATTTGCGTTTGCTGGTAATGACATAGGTTAAGTTAAGGCGCGCAAATTCATACTGCTTGGGGCTAGGGGCCGCCAACAGGGCGCTCAGTTGCGTACCATCGAGCAGGGTATGGGCCTCGCTTAAACGGGCCATCAACCAGTCGTAGAAAGGCCGCTGATCTTCAAATTCCAAAGTGCAAATGCTGTGGGTAATTTGCTCGAGCGCGTCCTCAATCGGGTGCGCAAAGGTGTACATCGGATAGATGCACCAAGTGTCGCCGGTGTTGTGGTGGGTGGCCCTGCGGATGCGGTAGATGGCGGGATCGCGCATGTTGATGTTGGGCGAGGCCATGTCAATTTTGGCGCGAAGCACTGCAGCGCCGTCGGCCAGTTTGCCATCGCGCATTTCACGAAAGCGCGCTAAGTTTTCGGTCGGGCTTCGTGCTCTAAAGGGGCTGTCTTTGCCGGGGGTATTGAAGTCGCCGCGGTTGAGGCGCATGTCTTCTGGGCTTTGTTCGTCGACATAGGCCAGACCCGCTTGAATCAAGTGTTCGGCCGCACGGTACATGAAGTCAAAATAATCGCTGGCTTGATAGAGATGCGAGGTGCCGTTGGCATCCCAATTGAAGCCTAGCCATTGGACAGCATCCAAAATGGAATTGACGTACTCGGTGTCTTCTTTTTCGGGGTTGGTGTCGTCAAATCGCATGTGGCAGACGCCACCATAGTCTCGGGCCAGACCAAAATTCAGGCAAATGCTTTTGGCGTGTCCAACGTGCAAATAGCCATTGGGCTCGGGTGGAAAGCGGGTGCGAATTTTGGCAGGGTCGGGGTTGCCATTAGTGTGGTGCGCGGCATCGCCAGGAGAGCCAGCCCATTTGCGTTGGGCGTAGGTACCTTGTGCCAAATCAGATTCAATGATTTGGCGCAAAAAATTACTGACCTTGTGTGCATCCTCTGGGGTGCCCGACGGATTGGCTTTGGCGTTGGCTGTACTCATGACTCAATTTTAGGGCCATTCAAGAGCGATAATTGGGGGATATTCAAGGAGTCGCGGTGGATTTAATGTTGTTGGCCAAAGCCGCTGTCATGGGTGTGGTTGAGGGCCTGACCGAATTTTTACCCATTTCATCAACAGGCCATTTGATTTTGGCAGGGTCGTTGATGGGCTTTCAAGACGAAAAAGCCAAAGTGTTTGAGATCGCCATTCAGACGGGTGCCATCTTTGCCGTCATTTTGGTTTACTGGCAAAAAATCACATCTACCGTCAAGGCCTTGCCATATCAGGCTGAGGCGCAGCGTTTTGTCCTCAATGTGTTCATTGGGTTTTTGCCTGCGGTGGTACTGGGTTTGTTGTTTGGCAAACTCATCAAAGAACACTTGTTCACGCCCTGGGTTGTGGCCACCACTTTCATTGTGGGCGGCTTCATTATTCTGTGGGCCGAAAGAAGGCCGCCAGCCAGTATTCGGATTCGCGCAGTGGAAGACATGCGTGGCCGTGATGCCCTCATGGTGGGTTTGGTTCAGTGCTTTGCCATGATCCCAGGTACCAGCCGAAGCGGCGCCACCATCATTGGAGGCATGTTGCTGGGCCTGTCACGCAAGGCGGCCACCGACTTCTCATTTTTCTTGGCCATTCCAACTTTGATTGGTGCAGGGGTTTATAGCCTTTACAAAGAAAGAGCGCTTTTGTCGGTCGAGGACATTCCGATGTTTGCAACAGGCTTGGTGGTGTCCTTCATCAGTGCTTGGATTTGCGTTCGTTGGTTGCTGAAGTACATCGCCAGCAACAGCTTTGAAATCTTTGCCTGGTACCGAATTGTCTTTGGATTGGTGGTCTTGGCAACGGCATGGACCGGTGTGGTTAACTGGTCTGCTTAAGCAATTCAGAGCCTGTCAAATTGGATCAGGCTGGTGTGGCGCCCAAGTTTCTAAGCGCAGCCTCAACTGCGGCTGCAGTGGCAATGGGTTTTTCCATGGGAAACAAGTGCGAGCCGTCTAGCCACATCACACGGCCTTTCGAAACTTTGTCGGTCAGGTCGGAGCCCACCAAACGCATTTCTCTAGAACGCGTACCCCCCACAAAAGCCACACCGCATTTCAAGGGATGACGTTTTAACTGCGTTGGCAAATTGTGCGGCAAGGTGTTGTAGATGGCTGTCTCAATGCGCCTGTCAAAGCTCAAGACGCGCTGCCCATCTTCCTCGACTGTGCCGTGCTCGGCATAGTCTCTGAGCGCATCGGGGTGCCAATGCGAAAAGGCGCGCTTGTGCTGAAAATGAGCAATGACTGCTTCTACATCTGGCCAATGTTGTCTTCGCGTTTGGCTGATTCTGCCTGGGCTGACGGACTCAATCCAATTGGTTTTTTTAGCCAATTGAAGGGCGCTTGCTTTCCAACCGCCCACCACAGGCGAGTCAAGTAAGACCACGCCCGCACACAGTTTGGGATGTTTGGATGCGCACATCAAGCTCAGCAAGCCACCCAAAGAGTGTCCCACCATGTAGGGCGTTTCGCCTGTTTCATGAATCGATTGCTTGGCAAATTCTGCCAACTCTTGAACCAAATGGGGCCAATTGCTGGTCACTGGAAATTGGTCTTGATGGCCTAATTTTTCAATCGATTTGACCTTGAAGCCACGCCGAATTAAATCGTTGGTGAGGCTGCGATAGGTGCTGGCAGGAAATCCGTTGCCGTGAGAAAAGATGAGACTGGCCATCAGATCAGTTTTTCTTCAGGCGTAGCAATTTTCTTCAGTGGGGAATGTTTGCCAACTTTTTTCAATGGGATGTCGGTCGCATCGCCATTCCAAACGGGATCTTCCAAACTGTCAAACATCTCTCGAAGTTTTTTGCCCCAGTTATCGCGCAACATGTTGAAGTAGGGATTTTGTTCATCAATGCAGACAATGCGATCGCTTTCTAATTTGTCGGCTTCGTACACAACCATGTCGAGCGGCAGTCCCACAGAAAGGTTGGACTTGAGTGTGGAGTCCATGGAAACCAAGGCACATTTGGCGGCTTCATCCAAAGGCGTTAGCGGCGTAATGACACGGTCTAAAACAGGCTTGCCGTATTTGGATTCGCCAATTTGGAAGTAGGGCGTTTCAGCCGTTGCTTCAATGAAATTGCCGGGTGAATAAATTTGATAGAGGCGCATGCCTTCGCCATTGATTTGACCGCCAAATATCATGGAGACATTGAAGTCAACGCCGCCTGCTTTGAGTGCCGCAGCATCGCGCTCATGCACATGACGAACCGCAGCGCCTAAAACGCGAGCGGCATCAAACATGCTTTTGGCATTCCAAATGGTGATGGGCTCGGCATCGGGATGGTCCACAATCTTTTCAACCTGTAGCATTTCACGAACAGACTGTGAAATGCTCAAGTTGCCTGCCGAAAGCAAGACCATGAAACGATCACCCTTTTTTTCATAGATGATCATCTTGCGATAGGTGCTGATCATGTCCAAGCCCGCATTGGTGCGCGAGTCGGATAAGAAAACCAAACCGGCTCGTGTTTTGATGGCAACGCAATAGGTCATTGAATTTCCTATGGAATGGGTTAATTTTCTGAACGCTTCATGACCCGCTTGAGGCTGTACAAGGCCTCTAAGGCTTCGCGAGGGCTCAGTGCGTCAGGGTCAATTTGGTTCAAGGTGGACTCGAGCAGAGTTGGACCGCTGTTTTCAGTTTCAGGCGGCGTTGCAAAAAGATCGACTTGAACGCGATTTTGATTGGCACCCGCTTCAAGCGCCGTTAAGGTGTGGCGTGCGTGGTTCAGAACCCCTGTGGGCATGCCTGCCAAGCGAGCCACTTGAACGCCATAACTCTTACTGGCGGGGCCTGCTTGTAACTCATGCAAAAACACAATGTCATTGCCCGATTCCGTGGCACCTACGTGCATGTTCAGTGCGGCGTGGTGCGTAGCAGGAAACTCGGTGAGTTCAAAGTAGTGCGTGGCAAACAAGGTGAAGGCTTGGGTTTTATCGTGCAAATGCGTGGCAATGCCGCTGGCCAATGCCAAGCCATCAAAGGTGGACGTGCCACGTCCAATTTCGTCCATGAGAACCAAAGACAAAGGCGTGGCACTGTGCAAAATTTGAGCGGCTTCGGTCATCTCCAGCATGAAAGTTGATTGGGCATTGGCCAAGTCATCGGCAGCACCGATGCGCGTGTGAATGGCATCGATTGGTCCTAGCCTGCAACTGCTGGCGGGCACATGGCTGCCTATGCTTGCCAAAAGCACAATCAATGCCACCTGTCGCATGTAGGTCGATTTACCACCCATGTTGGGGCCCGTAATAATTTGCAAGCGCTGCTTGCTGTGCATCAAGCAATCGTTGGCAATGAAACTCCCGCCCGAAGTTTCGGCCAAGCGCGCTTCCACCACAGGATGACGTCCTTGGCGGATTTCGATGCAAGGCTCTTTGGCAAATTGTGGCGCGCACCAGTTGAGGGTGGCCGCACGCTCAGTGAGTGTGCACAGTGCGTCCAATTGGGCCAAGGCCTGCGCCAATTTGGTGAGCGTTTGAATATGTTGTTGGAGTTGGTCGAGCAATAGCTCGTACAAATATTTCTCTCGAGCAAGCGCTCTTTCTTGGGCAGACAAGGCTTTGTCTTCAAACGCTTTAAGCTCGGGCGTGATAAAGCGCTCGGCATTTTTCAAGGTTTGACGACGGCGGTAGTCATCAGGTACTTTGTCAATTTGGCCCTGTGTCACTTCGATGTAGAAGCCATGTACCTTGTTGAATTGAACGCGCAAATTGGCAATGCCGGTGCGCGCTTTTTCGCGCGTTTCCAATTCGAGCAAAAAGTCATCGCAGTTGGTTTGGATGGCCCGCAATTCGTCCAACTCTGCATCCAAGCCATGCGCCATCACACCGCCATCACGAATTAAATTGGCAGGCTCTTCTAGCAATGCTTGCTGCAATAGCTCAGTCAGTCCTGCAGGCGGCTGTAAATCAAAATGGATGTCATGCAACAGCTTGGTGGGCGACAAGTGTCCCAGAGTCTCTTGCAAATGAAGCGCCAATTTGGTTGATCGAATGAGTGCGTTTTTAAGCGCCACCAATTCTCGTGGCCGAACTTGCCTGAGCGCAATTCGCGCTGTGATGCGCTCTACATCGCTGGCACCTTTAAGTTGCTCGCGCAGTCGGGTCCAAATGGCCACACCACTTTGTGAGGCGGCGCTGTTGTCGTTCAACTGATGGATGGCCGCCAAACGCTCTACGGCAATTTGGCGATCTCGGGGCGGGTTCAAGAGCCATTGTTTAAGCTGGCGGCTTCCCATGCCCGTCATGCAGGTATCAAGTAAAGAAAAAAGAGTTGGCGCATCTTCGCCGCGCAATGTTTGCGTGAGTTCTAGATTGCGACGCGTGCTGGTGGGCAGGTCAATCAGGTCATTGGCCTTTTGCACTTTGAGTTGGGAGACATGCGGTAGCGCTCGGCCTTGTGTGTGCTCTGCATAGGTCAGCAAAGCGCCAGCTGCTGCGTGCGCATGACCCAGCTTGTCGGCATCCCATGCGGCCAAGCTGGCCACATTGAGTTGTTTGATGAGCTCGCCATGGCCCAAGCCAGTGTCGTATTGAAAATCGGGTCGCAAGGTTAATGACAAAGGCAAGCCACGTTGACCTAAGCGCATGGACTGAAGTTGCTGCTCCCACTTGGGGGTGATGCTGGCGCTGACCAACAGCTCGCTGGGCGAAATACGCTCCAGCCAATCGGTCAATTCGTCATGCGTGCATTCTGCTAAATGCAAAACACCTTGCGTGACACTCAGCCATGCCAAGCCGCAGGCATTGCGAGGCGCAATGTGCAGTGAGAGCAAAATGGCTTCGTTTTTGTCTGACAACAATTCGGTGTCTGTGAGGGTGCCCGGCGTGACAACGCGGACCACCTTGCGTTCGACAGGACCTTTGCTGGTAGCCACATCGCCCACTTGTTCGCAAATGGCCACCGACTCGCCCAGCTTGATGAGCTTGGCCAAATAGTTTTCAACAGAATGAAAAGGCACGCCTGCCATGGCAATGGGTTTGCCAGCTGTTTGGCCGCGGTGGGTCAGGGTGATGTCCATCAGGCCGGCTGCACGCTCGGCATCTTCAAAGAACATTTCGTAAAAGTCACCCATCCGGTAAAAAACCAGGGTGTCAGGAAACTCCGCCTTGATGCGCAGGTACTGCTGCATCATGGGCGTGTGGGCACTCAGGTCGAGCGCGTCAGTCATGGCTTAGAAGGGGCTGTCCGTTGAGTCTGGGGCTGCAGCTGCGTCCTTGGCATCTGCGGCGCGCACAGCCGCTTTTTCGCCGGCGCTGGCAAACTTGCTGTACTTGCTAAGGATGGGAACCAGTTGGCCGTAAATTTTGGGCGTGCCAGCCAAGCATTCTTTTTGTTCCAAGAAATCGGCTTCGCCTGTGAAGTTGCCCACCAAGCCGCCGGCCTCAGTGACTAGCAAAGATCCTGCAGCCACATCCCAAGGCTGTAGGCCCGTTTCAAAGAAAGCATCGGTAAATCCAGCTGCCACATAGGCCAAGTCCAAAGCTGCAGCACCGGGACGGCGCAGGCCGGCCGTGCGTT
>CALPYQ020000032.1 GCA_943327965.2 Singulisphaera sp. GP187 | reverse complement strand
TGCGACCGCAGTCAGTGCCATTGCCATTGACTTTGGTGTGGGCCGCTGGGAAGACATGATGCCTTACACAGTTGGCGCCTTCTTGATGTTTGGCTTAGGTTCAATTCCAGCAGGTCGCTTGGGTGATTTGTGGGGCAGGCGACCCATGATGATTGTGTTTTTTTGGGGAATGGGTGTCTCTTCCATTGCGGTTGCCTTGACGCAAACGCCCATGCAAATGGCCATCGCATTGACTGTTTTGGGCATTTTTTCGGCCATCTACCATCCCGTTGGAATTCCTTTGTTGGTTCAAAAGTCAAGTCGGCCTGGATTTACCATTGGCGTGAATGGTCTGGCGGGCAACTTAGGCATTGCGATGGCAGCATTGCTGACGGGTTTTTTGGTGGCCTGGCAAGGTTGGCGTGTGGCATTCATCGTTCCAGGCGTGGTGTCCATCGTCTGCGGCGTTTTGTTTGCATGGTTAGCACCCCAAGAGCAAATGGCCTTCAGCCAGAAAAAAGGGACTTCTATTCAGCTTCCCAAGCACTTGGCCATCCGAACCTTCGTGGTGATGGTGGCGACTGCCACCACCACCAGTTTGTTGTTCAACATTACCACCAACGTCAATACGCAGTTGTTGGCTGACAAACTCGACGGATTGGTCTCAAACCCTTCACACATGGGTTTCCTGTTGGCGATGGTTTATGCACTTGCTTCATTGGCGCAATTGGTGGTCGGGCGCTTGTTGGACAAATTTCCGGTCAAGCCCTTGTTTTTTTCCATTTTGTTTTTGCAAATCGTGATGTTTGCTGTGGCTTCACAAAGCTCAGGTTGGGCTTGGTATGCTGCTGCCATTGGTTACATGGTGATGGTTTTTGGCTCGATTCCTTTTGGTGACAACATGGTCGTCAGGTACATCGATGACAGCATGAGATCGCGCGTCAGCGGCACGCGCATTGCCATCTCATTTGGGATCAGTTCTTCTGCGGTTTATTTGTTGGGCCCTGTGGTGAAACATGCTGGCTTCACCCAATTGATGCTGGGCATGACCGTGGTGGCAACGATTGGCGCATTGATGGTGTTTTTCTTACCAGGCGAGTCTCAAATGAAAGCGCATGTCATGCCGGTATCCAAGACATAAGTCTTCAGTTTGAGGTGCCCCACCTTAGGGGGTGTGCTCTGCCAAATAGGCAATGGCCGCAGTCAAACCCTGATCACCATAGGGAATTTTTTGAACTCGCATGGCGGCTTCAATACCCGCCAGAGCGCCCAATATCATGGGTTCATTCATATCCCCTAAGTGACCAATTCGAAACGCTCGACCGGTCAACGAGCCAAGTCCGCCTGCCATGGCAACCTGAAACTTTTCTCGTGCAACGGTGCGTAAGGCTTCAGGATCAATGCCCTGAGAAACTTCCACAGCTGTCACTGAATTGGAAAATCCTTCGGGGTCTTGGCAGTGGAGCCGGACAGCGCCTTCGGTTGACCAGGCATTGACCGCTGCTCTCACTGCGCCGCCCAAACGTTGGTGTCTTGCATAAACAGCATGCAGTCCTTCATCCTGTAGAAGTCGCAGTGACGTTTCAAGTCCTGCCAAATGCGCAAGTGGTGGGGTGCCGCAAAACTTGGCAGATTGAACGGGCGTTTTTCTTTCGAACCAGCTCCAATAGAAGCGGTGCTTTGCGTGCTGATGCGACCAATTAAAGGCTTTGTCATTGACCGCGACAAAGCCTAAGCCTGGCGGCATCATGAGACCCTTTTGAGAGCTGCCCAAACAGACATCAACGCCCAAAGCATCCATGTCAAATGAAGTTGCGGCCAAAGAAGCAACCACATCGACGACATAAATGGCAGGATGTTGTGCTCGGTCGATGGCTTGTCGAATTGCGAGAAGATCGCTGGTGATGCCGCTGGCGGTGTCAGTGTGCACAACCATGACGGCAGCGATCTTGTGTTCAGTATCGGATTTCAGGGCGGACTCAATGGCATCGACATTGATTCGCTGACCTTCCGTGTGTGGCGTTCTTAGGACTGAAAGTCCAAGTCCCTCGGTTTGAATGGCCCATTGATCAGAAAAATGACCCGAACCTGCAATGAGGAGGGTGTGTTGGTCTGAACCTAAATTAGAGGATGCGGCTTCCCAAACGCCATGGCCATTGCTGGCGTAAAAGAAAATGTCCGATTTGGGTGAGTTGAGCAAGGCCCGCATGCCCGACTCGCAAGCGCTAATTAGCGCTGCAACCCGGGGGTCTGCCAAATCCGTCATGGGTCTTTGCATGGCATGCATGACTTCATCGGGAACATGGGTTGGACCGGGGGAATGAACAAACCGGATACCGGGCAAACGTGGTGTGATGGGGGAATTCATGTCGAATACTTTATCAGAGCATTGATGGAAAAAACACTAAACTCAAGTGTCTCAACAAGAGCAGGGATTCCGCCGTGTTAAGTCATGATTTAAATTTAATCGAAATGTTGTTCAATGATTGAGTCTCGAAAAGCATGGGTCATTGTGTGGGCTACGTTTGTATGTTTGGCCCTGATCTTTGGCGTTTCTTACTCATTTGCCGCATTTTTCGAAAACTTTGCGCAGGAATTTGCAGCCCAACGCGCTGACGTTTCATGGATTTTTGGTCTATGTGGTTTGGTTTACTTTGTCTTGGGTGCCTTGGGCGGATTGTTGGCTGACCGCTGGGGTCCGCGTGTGGTTTGTATGCTTGGCATGGTGCTTATATCGGCTGGACTTTTTTGGACCAGTTTTGCGCAGTCGCTTTCAAGCATCTACATCAGTTATGGCGTTTTGGTAGGTTTGGGAATTGCTTTTGTCTACACGCCTTCTATCGCTGCAGTTCAGCCCTGGTTTACAAAACAACGTGGTTTGGCTTCAGGCATTGCCAGCTCAGGCGTTGGCGCTGGAACCCTTTTGGTGCCCTTGGCGGTCAGTTATTTACTGATTGCCGTTACATGGCGTGAAGCGCTTCAACTCATGGCGTTGGGGGTTTTGGTGATGGGTTTGGCGGCCACTTTTTTTCTGAAGCGTGCACCTTCATCCAATGCTGGTGTGTCAGGCCAAATCAGTGGCATGACATTAAAGGAAGCCCTGCGAACACCCAGTTTTAAATGGCTTTACATGGGTGCTCTTTTTGGATCGCCGGTTATGTTCATTCCATTTGCCCACATATCGGCCGCCGCCAGAGACAGTGGCGTCAGCGATTCACAAGCAGTTGCGTTGGTGGGCTTGATTGGCATCGGCAGCTTGGTGGGGCGTTTTGCCATTGGATGGTTGGCAGACAGACTGGGCCGTGTCAAAACATTGATGTTGATGCAATGCGCAATGGGCTTGACTTATCTCATTTGGGCAATGGCCAGTCACCAACTGGCGTTCTCTGTTTTTGCGGTGGTGTTTGGTTTAAGTTACGGCAGCATCGTGTCCTTGTTGCCGGCTATTTGCATGGATCTTTTTGGTGGACGGGCCGTTTCTGCCATCATTGGTACGCTGTATACAGGCGCCGCATTGGGTAACTTGTTAGGACCCGTTTGGGCTGGGCGCGTATTCGACGTCGATCAATCCTACAACTTTGTGATTTGGATCACCTTGGGAGTTTCGGCGCTAGCAACCTTTTGTTGTAGCCGCATCGGGCGGGATACGCGCACACACTATTAAATGGTGGCTGCACCTAGATCAATTGACAGACCTTCATGTATTTTGAGCCCTACCTGATACTTGCAAGCATTGGTGCCTTGCTGATTGGCATGTCCAAGGGTGGGTTGCCCATGGTTAGCATGATGGCAGTGCCACTTTTGTCCACGGTCATGTCGCCTGTGAAGGCGGTTGTTTTGTTGTTGCCACTCTTCATCATTTCAGACTTCGTCGGTGTTTGGCTATACAGAAGGCAGTTCAGTGCCGTCAATTTGAAAATATTGATTCCAGCCAGTGTTTTAGGTGTTTGCATTGGATGGTTGACGGCATCCATGATTTCGGATCAAACCATTAAATTCATGATTGGTTTAATGGGCTTGAGTTTTTGCCTACAGACTTGGCTTCGCCGAGGGCAATCTGAGGAGCCGCAGCCCGCTCGCAAATTAAAGGGCTATTTTTGGGGAAGCTTGGCTGGCTTTACAAGCTTCATTTCCCATGCCGGCGGTCCACCATTTCAAATTTATGTATTGCCGCAGAAACTGCCAAAAGCGCAGTTTGCTGGTACAGCCACCATTTTGTTTGCATGCATCAATTTGTCAAAAATTGTGCCCTATCAAAACCTCAGCCCTTACAGCCAAGAAGATTTGATGAAAGCGGCGGCTTTGGTTCCGATGGCTTTCTTGGGGACATTGATTGGGGCATTTCTGACTCGCAGGATTAACGACGCTTGGTTTTACAAACTGGTTCAAACCGGCCTGTTTGTGGTTTCCTGCAAATTGATTTGGGATGCCGCTCGGTATTAACCAGTTGTTGTTAAACTATTGGTTTTTAAACCATACGTTGCTCAACTATAGTTAATCATGAATAAGATCATTTTGAGAGCCATTACGGCCTATTCAAGAACAGATTTAAAAGACGAAGCGAAGCCATTGGCAGTGAAGGGCCGCGAAGTAACCTTTGGCGGAAAGCAATATGTCATTTTAGAAAATGAGCAAACTCAATCCCACGTTGCAATTTACCGTTGTATGAACAGGGGGGAGTTAAAAAGACTCAAGCGTTGGGCAGCAGGCTTGGTTGCGAAGCCTGAGGTCAAAACACCAGTGTCGCAAAAGCCTGCCATTTTGGAGATTTCACCCGTCAAATTGCAAGGCAAAGTCAGTAAAGTAAGCAAAGACAGCAAACCCAAACCAGACAAAAACTCAAATCAAACAGATTTATTTGAGTAATCCGACTCAAGCAGAAACAAGAAAGCCGCTGATAAAGCGGCTTTCTGTTTGGGAAAAGACAGTCAACTTGAGTGCTGTCTATAAACGATTCAAATTAAGCAGCTTGAATCAGTGAGTTGAAGGTTGGGCTAGGACACATGACTTTCTGTAGCAACTCATTCGAGGGCATGTAATAGCCACCAATGTCCGCAGGCTTGCCTTGAACCGCTTTCAGCTCGTCAACAATTTTCTTTTCATTCTCTGTCAAAGCTTTGGCCAAAGGCGCAAACTTGGTCTGCAATTCCTTGTCCTCAGTTTGTGCTGCCAACTCCTGAGCCCAGTACATGGCCAAATAGAACTGACTACCGCGATTGTCTAGTTCGCCAGTCTTGGGTGACGGATTCTTGTTGTTGTCTAGCAATAAACCTGTCGCTGCATCCAAGGTTTTGGCCAAAATTTTGGCTTTTGGATTGTTGGTCTTAATGCCAAGATCTTCCAGAGAAACGGCCAAAGCCAAAAATTCACCCAGTGAATCCCAACGTAAATGGTTTTCTTCAACCAATTGCTTCACGTGTTTGGGTGCAGAACCGCCAGCACCGGTTTCGTACATACCGCCACCAGCCATCAAGGGCACGATGGACAGCATTTTGGCGCTGGTGCCCAATTCCATAATGGGGAACAAGTCGGTGAGGTAGTCGCGCAAGATGTTGCCAGTTGCACTGATGGTGTCCAGACCTCGAACAACGCGCTCAAGCGTATAACGCATGGCTCGAACCTGGCTCATGATCTGAATGTCCAGACCATTGGTTTCGTGTTCGTGGAGGTACATCTTCACTTTGCGAATCAATTGAGCTTCGTGAGGGCGGTAAGCGTCCAACCAGAACACAACGGGCATGCCTGAATTGCGAGCACGGTTAACAGCCAACTTGACCCAATCGCGAATGGCAGCGTCTTTGACTTCACACATACGCCAGATGTCACCAGCTTCAACGTTTTGGCTGAGCAGCACTTCACCCGTTTCCAGGTCAGTAATGTTGGCTGTGCCGTCTTCTGAAATTTCAAAAGTCTTGTCGTGCGAGCCATATTCTTCGGCCTGTTGGGCCATCAATCCCACATTGGGCACAGTGCCCATGGTTTTGGGATCGAACGCGCCATGCCACTTGCAGAAGTTAATCATTTCTTGGTAGATGCGAGCAAAAGTGGACTCAGGCATGACGGCCTTGACGTCTTGCAATCGACCTGCGGCGTCCCACATTTTTCCGCCATTCCGAATCATGGCTGGCATTGAAGCGTCCACGATCACATCGTTGGGGGAGTGGAAGTTGGTAATGCCATTGGCAGAATCGACCATGGCCAAACCAGGGCGGTGTTCGTGACATGCGTGCAAGTCACGCATGATTTCTTCGCGCTTGGACTCGGGCAAGGTGGCAATTTTGTTGTACAAGTCGACCATGCCGTTGTTGACGTTTACACCCAGGCTGTCAAACAGTTCTTTGTGCTTTTTGAAAGCATCTTTGTAGAAAATCTTGACGCAGTGACCAAACACAATGGGGTGGGACACCTTCATCATGGTGGCTTTGACGTGCAATGAGAACATCACGCCTGTTTGGTGTGCGTCTTCAATTTCTTTTTCATAGAAAGCTTCCAAAGCTTTCTTGCTCATGAACATGCTGTCAATGACTTCGCGGTCAACCAAGGAGACCTTTGGCTTGAGCACAATGGCTTTGCCACTCTTGGTGATCAGCTCCATTTTGACGTCACGTGCACGCTCAATGGTGATCGATTTTTCGCCATGGTAGAAGTCGCCATGGTGCATGTGAGACACATGTGAGCGTGAAGCTTGGCTCCAAGGGGCCATGCTGTGTGGATTTTTACGGGCAAACTCTTTAACAGCGCGGGGTGCGCGGCGGTCAGAGTTGCCTTCACGCAAAACAGGGTTCACTGCAGAGCCCGTGCACTTGGAATAACGCGCTTTGATCTCTTTTTCTTTGTCGTTCTTTGGATTGTCTGGGTAGTCGGGCAGGGCATAGCCTTTTGACTGCAGCTCTTTAATAGCGATATTCAGTTGACCCACTGAGGCACTGATATTGGGCAATTTGATGATGTTGGCTTCTGGCTTGAGGGTCAGCTTGCCCAATGCGGCCAGGTTGTTTGGAATGCGTTGTGCCTCGGGCAACAAATCTGAAAACTCACCCAGAATGCGTGCAGCCAGCGAGATGTCGCTTGACTCAACGTCGATGCCAGCAGGTGCCGCAAAAGTGCGAATGACTGGCAAAAAGGCCGCTGTCGCCAACAATGGGGCTTCATCGGTCAATGTGTAAATGATTTTGGATTTTTCGTTAGCCATTTGCTTCCTCTTTATTTTGGTGCAACAGTAAATCTTGCAACCCAGTATTAGATCTTAAAAGCACCGCCTGACACTGTGCTGATTGGGGAAGAAATTAAAATTTTGATATTAAATTTTGTAATGTGAAATTATCAAGGGTATCTTTTGTATCGGCTGTACCCGCCCAATTCACGCTCGACAGGTTTTAACACCATCACTGTTTGAGCCGGCACAGTGACACTAATTAGACCAGGGCCCATACCAGTTATGTGTTTTTGCGGATCAACTCCCAATAGGTCAACCATGGGCGTGTCATCCATCAAGCCAGCATTCGCCACCATGACTTTTTCAGTGACGTCAAACTTACCAGGATTTGCTAACACCAATCGTGTTTCAAGGGGTTTGTCCGTGTAACGTTCAAATGCAAAAAGCTGATCAGATTCAATGCGTCGAAAATTTCCTATGCGCAATGCACGGTTTTTTTGTTGCAAATCGATGAGTTTTTTCATCCAAATCATTTCAGGGTGTTGTGCACTGACCCAATCCCAACGCATAGGGTTGCGATTTTCAGGATCACCACCGCCGGTCATGCCCACCTCACTGCCGTAATACACATTGGGAGAGCCGGGCAATGTGAATTGCAAGGATTGCACCAGCCGACGTTGTTTAACGTCTGGTACCTGAGTTGCGATCCTAGGAATGTCATGGTTGTCGATCACGTTCCAAGATTTGAGCATCGGCTCGATACCTGAATCTTGAATCATCCGTTCAGTCATTCGGATTGCTAACTGTGCATTAATCTCACCCTGAGAAACACCCAAAATGATTTGTCTCAATGTGAAGTTCATCACGCCGTCCATGGCGGTGAGCCATTGATCGGGGTAATTGACGATCTCGCCTATGACAACGGCATCTTTCTTTTCTTTTCTAGCAGCTTTTGTCAGGGCTTTCATGTAGGGTAGACCAAGCTCATAGGCGGTATCCAATCGCCAGCCATCTGCACCATCTCTCAAGTAACCGCGTACCACTGAATCTGGTGCTTCGTAAAGGTATTGCCGAACAGCAGGATTCTCCAAATTTAACTCAGGTAAATTTTGAAAACCCGTCCAAACACGCGCGCCCCCTTTGTACTGAGATCCGATGACAAACCAATTGCGCCATGGACTTTGAGGGTTGGACATGGCATCTTTGAATTGAGGTGAGTTACGACCCATGTGATTGAAAACACCATCTAAAACCACTTTCAACCCTAGTTGATGAGCATGTGCTGCAAACTTTTTGAAGTCGTTGCGGTTACCGAATTCAGGCGAAATAGCTTTGTAGTCAAACGCGTCGTATTTGTGATTGGTCCAAGCTAAGTGGATCGGATTTAGGTAAACGGCTGTAGCGCCAAGTTGTTTGACATGTTCGAGCTTGGTCAGCGCACTCGGGATGTCGCCACCCCAAAACTCTAACTCTTGGCTGTTGAGCTTTTGTTCCTCTAAATCAATGCCGCGCCGTGGTTGCTCGTCCCATTCACGTAATATTTTGGGGGCTGGGTAGAGATGTTTTTTAGCGGACAAGTTGTCCGATGGGGCAAATCGATCTATAAGAATTTGATAAACGATGGCGCCATTTCGCCAATCTTTCTCGCGTGCCTGAAAAACTTTTGCTTCAGGCAACAATGGTGAAGCCTGTGTTGCTGCGATGATCAAAGACAGAAGGGCACCCGCAATAAATCTTGTTTGGGAAATCATCATTTACTTTCGCTGTTGAAACTTAAACAATTATCTGGTTGATTGGTCGAAATGAGCCTCAGACAAGTTTCGTTCGAGGTACCAAATTAAATTTGAGATCTAAACGCCTTGGGAGAGACCCCAGCATCCCGCGTAAAGACGCGAGAAAAATAGGCTGGATCTGTAAATCCCAATGTGTAGGCAATGGTAGAAATACTCAGATTGGTGTAAGCCAAATTACGTCGAGCTTCCCGCATCAAACGGGCCTCAATCATGCGCAACGCGCTAATGCCATTGGATGAGCGGGTTAGTCGGCTCAAATGTGTTGGGGAGATTGACAAGGCTTTTGCGTATTGACTGACAGTCCAATGCGCCGTGAAGTGTTGCTCAATCAATGCTTTGAAGCGTTGCACCAATACGGAATCGTTTATTTTGGCATCGTCTGTTGCGGGCAGTCCTAGCTGCCGCGCTACCCAACCCAGTAACACCCCACTTAAGCCCCGTAAAACCAAGGCTCTGGCTTTTTCTTGTGCTGAGAATTCAATCCATATTTGATGAACGGTTTGGGTCACGAATGTGTCGGCCGACAGAACGCAAGCTTGGTCGAGTTCCGACCGCAGTGTGCCTACGCCCACCAATAATTCGTCCATCAATTCGTCTGCCAAAGTCGTGACCCAACCTCGGGTGTCTTTTTCAAATCGAAAAGAATGCACATGTTCCGGTGGCACATTGACCAAAGAACCCTTCGTTAAGGCATGGGTTTTGCCATCCAAGGTGACGGAGCCGCCCCCTTTTTCTACCAATAAGACCTGATGAAGGCGAGCATGCCTGTGAGGTGCTAACTCCCAATCGTGCAACACAGATCGATCGGCAATGGTTTCGCAGTGCAGCACATCCGGTAAATGTGTTGATTCTCCAAATAGACTGTAGCTCTGTATGTTGGGCTGTGGTTTATGCATGTTCGAAATGTACAAGTTTTCGCCAGTTTCAGCCATTCCTGTCTTGCCGCTTCAGGCGTATCTT
>CALPYQ020000031.1 GCA_943327965.2 Singulisphaera sp. GP187 | reverse complement strand
TTGGCTGGTGGTGGGGGGGTATGAATACACGCACCAAAATATGGCACCAACAAAAACTCTCGTTGTCCATTTCGCACGGCATCCAAAGGAACCACAAAACCAGGCATCCTAATTTTTTGATTGATGTATTTGGTTGAAATGGGCGCCTCGTCCAATTTCTTGCGCATACTGGCCATCAATTTTTCAGCTTCTTCGGAGCCATCCTTTAAAAATGACATGCGCCCATAGCTGGCCATGTCTTTTTTCATTTGTTGATACCACTCTTCGTTCAATAAATCATCCCATGTTATTTTTTGATAACCAGGTGTTTGCGCATGGATCGAAACAGAAAAAAATAAAAAACAAACCGCCAAAAACAGTTTATTCAAATTTAAAAATCGAGCGATTGTCTGCATTTGATTCATTCTGAACGTGAAAGAACTCAGTTCGGTGGATTGAGACCATCCGACAATGACATTCGATACGCACGCCAAGCGGGCAATAAACTCGCCAACAAAGCGCAACCCAACAAAAGTCCAATACTAAGCCATGCGTCACTTGAAGGCCAAACATGTCGGGTTTGAATTCCAAAACTTTGAAGTAGCGGATCTTGAAGCAGGAAAATTAAAATTTGAGTTCCCATCACACCCCCTACTATGGCAAAAAGACAAACCAAGAAGGACTCTAAAGCAACCAGCTTGAAGATTGAAAGTGGACCAGCGCCCAAGGACCGATAAATGGCCAACTCTTTGCGGCGCGCTGATAGCCCCACCAATAGAACCGAAACAACGCCCAATAATGAACAAATCGCCACCAAGATGCCCATGACGATGAGTGCATTTTCAACCACTCGCACTATTTGCCATAATTCATCAAGTGCCACCCCGGGTAACACCGCCATCAGCGGCACTGATGACTTAGTGGGCGTCATGCCCTCTATGGCCTTACGTGCTGCAAAAACGTCCGTACGAGAATGCAGTCCTACCCAAACTGCTGTCAACTCTGAAGGCCGCAGCTCAGCCACACTTGGCAGGGATGACTGCGAATCTGGTTTGGCATCGAAAGCTGATGGCCTCAATCCAAAGCCCCAACCCACATGAAGCGCCTCAAAGGCCTCTAAGCTAATCAAAACCGATCTGTCTAGCGGTGTGCCGGTGGGCTTCAAAATGCCAACCAACTTAAATGGATGATCCGAATGAACAGTTTCTTCTATCGCTTGGTAACCATGCGTTAAAGCAAAGGCATCTTGAAGTTTCAACTTTTTTGATTCGGCAACCTCGGCGCCAACCACCACCTGTAGCAACGAGTTCGCATCATCACTTGGATCTTGAAACGCTTGTCCTGATTGAAAAGACAATGGCGTTCCAGACGATCGATAGTGTTTGAAAAAATCAACAGAGGTGCCCATGACCGGAAAGCCATCAAAGGAATCACCTAACTGAATAGGAATGGTCCACGCAACAGCAGGCATTTCTTTGATGCGCTGCAAATCGGCGTAAGGCATGTTTTGGGTAGGCGTACCCAATTGAAAAACGCTGTACAAAAGTAAATCGGTTTGGCTGCCTCTTGGGCCTACCACCAAATCAACGCCACTTAATGCATTCGAAAAACTGTGCTTAGCATCTGCTCTGATTTGCTGCACACCCAGCAAAACAATGACCGACAAACAAACAGACACAGCCACTAGGCTGAGCGAATATTTTCGTGACCATGCACTTTTAAAAACCAACTTAAGCCAAAACATGTTTGGACTCCGAACTTGGCATTAAGAATATCTGATCAAACTGGGCTGAGATGCGCATGTCGTGACTGACTGTAATCACGCTTGAATTTTGAGCTCTGGCAGTTGTAAGCAACAATTTTAAAAAATCAATTTTGTTCTCTTCGTCCAGCGCCGAAGTTGGCTCATCAGCAACAATCAATGCAGGGCAACCAAGCAACGCTCTGGCAGCAGCCACCCTTTGTTGCTCTCCTACAGACAATAGATTGGCTTGTCTTTGGCGGAGGTCTTGCGACAAATGAAGTGCATCACACAGAATGTCAACGTGCTTTTGAACACTGCCGAAAAGTTGCACAGACTTGTTGTAACGGCTTGCAAACAACTTGCTGGGTAATTCAATGTTTTCTTGAACAGTTAGAAAAGGCAATAAGTTGAACTGTTGAAAAATAAGCCCGAGGTGCTCACCTCTAAAGCGGTCTCTTTCAGATGAAGACAGTTGACCCAAGTTTGTCCCTAAAACTTGACAGGTACCCCGCCTCGCCAATTGAATTCCAGTAATTAAGCTCAGAAGGCTTGTTTTTCCGCAACCACTTGGTCCGCCAATAAACAAGGTTTGACCTTGTTGCAAAGAAAGCGATTCAATAGAAAACAGCGGAGCAATTTGCTTTGACCAAGAAAACTCAATGTTGCTTAATTCAAGGGCTGAAACCGTCATAACGCAAATGTGGGCTTGCTAGAACGAACCGTTGCAGATTTTTGTGCGCCTTGAGATACCCACTCCACTTTAAGCTGATGCGACTTAATGTGTGACTTGAAAAATGGAAAGCCAAACTTGGTCAATGCTTGGGGATTGGCACATTTGAACTTAAAGGCGTACTGAAGATCGCTGTGGGCTTTGCCTTTAATCCCCTGAAACATGTCTGAATCGGCTTTGACCTCAATTTGCTGACACTTTGCCTCGGCCGGTAATTCAATGAAATAACTGGCGTTTTGGAGAGACTTCTGCAAATCATTCATGGCCTCAGTTTGCTTAGGATTTTTGGGCAACTGCTCAAACCCCAGCAAAGCTTCCATGGGCATGGTCCACTGCCCTTGCAAAAGATCTCCATTCAAACTAAGTTGCAGCAGACCCTTGCCATGTGAATGCTGGGCAATCGAGGGCAAAGCCATCAAAGATAAGCCAGAAACAACAAACATTCGAAAGAAGATGGAAAGCATCATGCCCCTTTAACTGCAATTAGAAATTGTCCCGATTATCATCAATGTTAATGAGAGTCTAACAATTTACCAACGAAGAATTCAGGGAAAACATGGCAAAAGTTAAGGCATTACAACTCTTGCAAGCGTCTGAAGTGGCCAAGCATCTTCAGGACTTGCCTCTATGGTCCTTGAACGATCAATCAAATGCCATTCAAAGAACATTTAGATTTTCAAATTTCGATCAAGCTTTTGCATTCATGACCAAAGTTGCCACAGAAGCAGAACGACACAACCATCACCCTGAATGGTTCAATGTTTACAACAAAGTTGAAATTACTTGGACAACGCATGATGTACAAGGCTTGAGCATCAAAGACATTCAAATGGCAAACATTTGTGATCAGTTTTTTTCTGACTTGTCCACCCCCTAAAGATTGATCGTTATTTAAAACCCACTCGGTCCAACATCTGTTGAACCTTAATTTGATTCATGCCGACGGCGCTGATGGGCAACACTTCACTTTTAAAAGTTCCACCCGACATGGCCTTCAAAGCGGGATTGTCAAATGTCACCCCTTTAGAAACTGGCCACTCGTTGTTGCCATTTGCAAAATGATTTTGAGCGGATGCAGAGGCCAAATATTCCAAGAATTTGATGGCATTTCCAGTGTTCTTGGAATTCTTGGCAATAGCACCACCCGCGATGTTCAAGTGAGTGCCCCAACTGGATTGGTTCGGGAAAACAACGCCTACTTTGTCAATGATTGCCTTATCGGCAGGACTACTGGAACGCATTAAACGCGCTAAATAATAGGTGTTGGTAACTGCAACGGCGCACTCTCCTGATGCAACCCCTTTAATTTGATCGGTATCACCACCGGCTGGATTGCGTGCCATATTGGCAACCAAGCCTTTTAACCATACTTCGGTTTGTTGTGGCCCCAAGTGATCCATCATGGCGCCAAACAAACTCAGGTTGTAAGGGTGAGAGCCTGAACGGATGCACAATTTTCCCTTGAACTTTGCATCTGCCAATTTTTCGTATGTATCGACGTCTGTTATTTTGAGCTTTTGTTTGTCATACACAATGACTCTGGCTCGGGTGGACAAGCCAAACCAAGCGGTGCCGCCGTTGTCAGAACGTTTGGCCCTGAGATTCTCTGGAATGGCTTCATCCAACAACTTGGATTTGATGGGTAAAAACAAACCATCTATTTCTGCACGCCACAAGCGCGAAGCATCGACCAACAAAATGACATCGGCCGGTGACGCAGCCCCTTCTGCTTTCAACCTGGCCAAGATGCCAGCATCATCTGCATCCACACGGTTTATTTTGATACCCGTCAATTTTGTGAAATCACTGTACAAAGCCTCATCCGTTGGATAGTGGCGCGCCGAGTAAATGTTGATGGCAGCAGGCGCTTGCGCGAGCGCCATTTGAAAGGTACTGATTAAGAGGCAACCAGTTAAGGCTGTCACTTTAGAAATGATTTTGGGGAAGAAAACTTGGCTCATTGACAACTCTTTTGGAGATCGAATGAGGCAATTCTACATCAAATAAGAATGATTCTCATTTGCATGTGGGCAATTAGATGACTAAATAAGCATTCAATTGGCGTCTGTTTGATTGAAAGTAACCACGTGATCTACTTCTGCTCGGATACCGATCCATTCACCCAAATGGTGGTCATGGTGACTGGGAACATGGGCCAAAACAATGGCACCCGATTGCAAACGCAAGGTATACAAGAATTCTGAGCCACGAAATGCTTTGCGAACAATCTCGGCTTTGACGGAGGCATGGTCATCATGAACGATGTCATCTGCGCGGAGTAAAACATCGCATGTCGAACCATCAAGCAAACCAACCTCATTGGGGTCGTGATCATCGGTCAGCAATCCTAAAACTGTATTGACTTCTAGCCGACCATTCACAGACTGACGAACGCCAGGAATAAAAACACCATGGCCAATGAACTCGGCCACAAAGCGAGAGGCTGGACGGTGATAAAGATGATAGGCGTCAGCCCACTGCGCCAACTGACCCTCTTGCATCACGCCAATGACATCACCAATGGCAAAAGCTTCCATTTGATCGTGCGTAACGAAAAGCGCCGTGGCATTGGCCGCCTTCAATATGGCTCTGATTTCTACGGCAAGACGCTCTCGCAAATCGACATCCAAGTTTGAAAATGGTTCGTCCAATAACAACAATTCGGGTTTGGGTGCCAAAGCGCGCGCTAAAGCAACGCGTTGCTGTTGACCGCCAGAAAGTTCGTGGGGGTAACGAAGTTTGACTTCGCTCAAACCCACTAAATCCAAAACTTCTTGAATGCGTTTTGCTTGACTGGATTGCTGAAGGCCTTGAATTCCAAATGCAATATTCTCTGAAACCGTCAGGTGAGGAAACAAAGCGTAATCTTGAAAGACCATGCCCATGCGTCGTTTTTCGGGGGCTTCGGTAAATCCTTGTCGACTGACCACTCGATTTGAAAGTTCAATCTGCCCAGCATGCAAGTCTTCTAAGCCCGCAATGGCGCGCAACAAGCTGGTTTTGCCGCAACCAGACGGGCCAATTAATACGCCTATTTGACCTGCTTGGAGCTGCAGGGACACGCCATGAACTGCCGACCTAGATTGGCCAACATAGCGGACATCAACTTGGGACACTTTAAGGAACATAACTGAGATTGTAAGGACAGATAAGCAGCAAAGCAGCGGATTGCACTGGTTGATCCTTACAATAACATGTGGCTAATTCCTATTTAAACAGTTCACCAGCCTCTTCAACAAGCTTGCCGTCATGCATTTTTTGCGTATCCGTTCAGTCTTCATTAGCTTTTTGGCATTGATCATCAGCCTGCCTGTTTTGGCGCTGATTGCCTCATGGCTGGAATGGAATTCAAGCTCGGCTCAGGTTCTGCTTGAAATGCTGCAAACTGTTCTGCCCAATTACATCAGTACCAGTTTGTGGTTGTGCCTTGGCGTGGCCATAGGCGTTAGTTTGCTGGGAACCCTCACTGCGGCCGCTGTCACTTTGTTCAAATTTCCAGGGCAAAGTTTTTTTGAATGGGCTTTGTTATTGCCCATGGCAATTCCTGCCTATGTTGTCGCTTATGCGTACACAGATTTCTTCCAATTTAGCGGGCCATTTCAAAATTTCATTCGGACAACATGGGGTCTTGAAGGCCGTGTTTTTCCAGAAATTAGAAGTGTGGGTGGCGCCATGGTGGTGTTCACGCTAGCGCTTTACCCTTATGTTTACTTGCTAGCCCGCACTGCCCTCAGCGAGCGTGCATCCCACTTAATGGAAGCCGCACGACTGCTTGGCGCACCTTTGCGCCGTCGCATCCTTCAAGTGGCTTTGCCATTGGCTCGGCCAGCCATCGCTGCAGGTGTTGCACTTGCCTTAATGGAAACCTTGGCTGACTATGGCGTGTCCAGTTATTTTGGCATTCAAACTTTTACTGCGGGTATCTACAAGTCTTGGTTAGTCTTGGACAACCGCATAGCCGCTGCCCAATTGGCCAGCCTTTTGTTGTTGGTAGTTTTGCTGTTACTTCAATTTGAAAAAACGGCACAGTCACGCATGCGTTTTTCGAATACAAAGCTAAGTGGCACCTTGTCCAGAGAGGCAAAAGCAATTGAACTGTCAAAGAGTCAAGGCTGGCTGGTCAGTTTGGGTTGCAGTTTGCCCATTTTGTTTGGCTTTATTTTGCCAATTGGCTTCATGCTAAAACCCTTATTGGCATCCGAAGCAAGCATCCCCTGGGAAAGATTTCTTGATTGGACCTTGAACAGTTTGCAACTAGGTGGCATCACTGCTTTGCTGGCAGTTGGTGTGGCCTTGCTACTGTCTTTTAGTCTTCGACAAAAAAACCATTTGTTCAGTCGCTTAACAACACAATTGGTGGGCTTGGGATATGCCGTTCCAGGGGCCGTCATCGTGGTTGGGTTGCTATTGCCCATCACTTGGCTTCAACAACAATGGCCAGAATCCAAAATTGGATTTTGGTTAACCGCCACAAGTCTGGGTTTAGTTTGGGCCTACCTGGTGAGGTTTTCTGCAGTGGCACTTCAGTCGGTCCAAAGTGGCTATGCACGCATTCCAGTTAGCCTAGACGACTCATCAAGAATGTTGGGAGTTTCAGGCATCAGCCTTCTGCAAAAAATTCATGCACCCTTGCTCAAAAGATCGGTGGCTGCCGCTGCGCTACTGGTATTTGTCGATGTCATGAAGGAACTTCCAGTGACATTGGTACTCAGACCATTCAACACGGACACCCTGGCCGTGGTTGCATACCAATTGGCCAGAGATGAACGATTGGGAGAGGCCGCGCTTCCTAGCTTGGCCTTGGTTTTAGCAGGCTTGTTGCCTGTGATACTGCTCAGCAGATCGATGAAAAAAACTTAACGAATATCGCCAGCCAAACTTGCTAGCGTGTCTGCTGCAATTTCTATGTGCGACGGATAGTTGGTGTGGTCACAACCCATCTTGACACTAGCGCCTGCCTTGATGGCTGCACACATGGCTGGATTGAATTCAAAGCGCACAAAATGGACGGCTGACGTTTTTTCGTCATTTTCCCGGTCTAAGTCTTCATCGGCAATGGCATAAACACGAGGGTGGCCTTCCACCTCCACAAACATCCGGTCTTCTATGCCAATGAGGCGTGCCAGTTCACGCTTGCGTTCATTGATGTCGATGTATTCCAACATCATGGTGGCTTTCCAATTGCGGCCCTCAGGCACCAAAGGTGCATAAGCTTCAATTTCGTCTTGGATGCCCTCTTCCTCGAAGATTTTTTCAATGCGCAACATTTCTTGAATTTGATAGCGAATGGTGGTCTCGCTTTCAAATTGCAAGTTCACGTGGTCGCCTAACCTGACACTGCGCAATTTGCGATGCGCAATGATGCTGGGCTTGTTAATTTTTCGCCATTTGGTATAGGCCTCAAGCGACATTAAGCTCTCTGGGGTAATGTTTCCAGTCAATTGCATTTGCAACTCCGTCTAATTATTTCAAACCGTATGCTTTGCGCACCAAGGTCAGTGGGTGATTAAGTTCAGGCGCCCCCAAACCATTGACCTCAAAACCTTGCGCAATGTGATGCCCACCCAATGGGCAGTCTGAACTGATGAAGTCAGGCTTGCTACCATCCTTCATGGTGGCCATGGCCTTGAACACCGGTTTGCCAATTTTCATGGCCACATCGTGAGAGCCTTTTTTAACACCATAGGTACCGGCATGACCAGAGCAACGCTCAATGGTGTTGATTTCGGTACCTGGAATCATCTTCAGCATTTCTTCTGTTTTACGGCCGATGTTTTGCACCCTACCGTGGCATGGGATTTGGTAACTGACATTGCCCAGTTTTTCTGGAAACTCTGTTTTTAACAAGCCATCACGCTTTCGAGCCATGAAGTACTCGAAGGGATCCCACATGCTTTCTTTGACCAGTTGCGTGTCGGTGCAATCTGGGAACATCAAAGGAATTTCTTGTTTGAACATCAAAGCACAGCTGGGTACAGCGGCCATGATGGCAAAGCCGTCTTTGGCGTACTTGCTTAAAACAGGAATATTGGCTTCCTTAGATTCCTTCACAGAATCTAGATCACCCAACTCAAGCTTGGGCATGCCGCAGCACTTTTCTTTTTCGACAATGACATAAGGAATGTCGTTGTGATTCAATATTTTGAGCAAGTCATGACCAATGCCTGGCTCGTTGTAGTTGATATAGCAAGTTGAGAATATGGCCACTTTGCCTGGCGTCTTTTCTCCATCCACCACTTTCACAGTTTCCGATTTTTCTGCACTAGAACGGAATTTGCGTGTGGCCAATGAAGGCAACCAAGCATTTTGGTCAATGCCCAAAGTCGACTCCATCACACTGCGAGCCGCTTTGGTGTTATTGATGGCATTAACGGCTTGAACAACGATGGGAATGCCTGCCAAGCTACCGTGAGTATCGGTAGAGGCCAGGAAACTCTCCGCGGCACCCACCTCGCCTTTTTTGAACTTGATGGCCTTGGCGCGCAACATGGTGTGCGGAAAATCCAAGTTCCATTCGTGGGGCGGCGTGTAGGGACACTTGGTCATGTAGCAGAGATCGCACATGAAGCATTGGTCCACCACTTTCCAATAGTCTTTTTTGTCGACGCCATCGACTTCCATGGTGGCACTTTCATCCACCAAATCGAACAGCGTGGGAAATGATCCGCACAAGCTGACGCAACGGCGGCAACCATGGCAGATATCAAAAATACGCTCGAGTTCGTTGAAGCATGAAGCCTCGTTATAAAAGTCTTCGCTTTGCCAGTCTAGAGGATGTCGTGTGGGGGCTTCCAAATTGCCTTCTTTGGCCATGTGGGTCTCCTAATAATTAATTGATTTCGTAAACAGTTCAGCCTTGTTGAACTGTTTGCGAAATCGCTGCACCAACAAGTAGTGCAGCAACTCTTGGTTAGAAATTAATCAACCAACTCGTTCAAAGCTTTTTGATAGCGGTTGGCATGTGAACGCTCGGCCTTGGCCAAGGTTTCAAACCAATCAGCAATTTCATCAAAGCCTTCGTCGCGGGCTGTCTTGGCCATACCAGGGTACATATCGGTGTACTCGTGTGTTTCGCCAGCAACAGCGGACGCCAGGTTTTGACGTGTGGAGCCAATTGGCAAGCCAGTCGCTGGATCGCCGGACTGCTCGAGGAACTCGAGGTGACCGTGAGCGTGACCGGTTTCGCCTTCAGCGGTAGAACGGAACAAAGCTGCAACATCGTTCTGACCTTCAACGTCAGCCTTGTTTGCGAAATACAAATAGCGACGGTTAGCTTGAGACTCGCCTGCGAAGGCGTCTTTCAGGCATTGTTCCGTGCGCGAGCCTTTGAGTGCTGCCATGGTTATCTCCTTGATATAGAAAAAAATGCTTTGACCGATCTGTCAAAGACCATCAAAGCATAGCCATATCTAGAAAAAGCTTCATTGCATTTCTCAATGACCAAAATTGAAAAAGC
>CALPYQ020000030.1 GCA_943327965.2 Singulisphaera sp. GP187 | reverse complement strand
TGACCCAACCGCACAAGGTAACGGTTTGGCCCATCAGGGCTTCGGTGACAAGACCGCAGTAATGTGAACGCATAGACATGGCAAGTTCTTTCAATTGGAAATATTCAGTTGGCGCAGAGCCAAATCAAACTGTTTGGGCAGGGTTGGCTTTGGTGGGCAGACTGTCGGGGCCGCCTGGCACCACCACCCCCATGGAGATGATGTATTTGAGGGCATCGTCCACACTCATGTCCAATTCAACCACATTGGCTCTTGGCATCATGAGAAAAAATCCGGAGGTGGGGTTGGGCGTGGTGGGCACATACACACTGACGCAATCGTCGGGCAAATGACGCGCCACTTGACCACCCGGCGCACCCGTCAAAAAGGCAATGGTCCAAGAACCCTGATGGGGGTAATTGACCAACAGCGCTTTGGAGAAGGCATTGCCGCTTCCAGAAAACAAGGTGTCGGCCACCTGCTTCACGCTGGAATAAATGCTGTTGACAACCGGAATGCGCGTGATGACGCGAGACCATTGACGCAACCACCATTGACCAAAAATATTGGCCACAAAAATACCGGTGCCCAAAATAACCAGGGCGACCAAGACAACGCCCAGTCCTGGCACATTGCGCAGGGATTCAGCAATGGCATGCATGCCCGGAATGATGGCGTCTAGCGCGCCAAGCACTGCCAAGAAGATGCCGTCCATGGTGCCGACCAACCAAGTCAGCAGCCAAACTGTGACGCCCATGGGCAACCACACCAGCATGCCAGTCAAAAAGTAATGGCGGAGTTTCAAGTTCATTGAGCAGTTCTCAGTGGCAAGCGCATGAAGCGCCACAGGCTGCGGATGCAGTTGTGGCACTGGTCGTTGCAGAAGAAGATGAAGCGCCCGCATCTGAGGAGGTGGATGCAGCGCCAGCTTTATCTGCAGCACCTGCAGAGCCAGGCGCACCCGCAGCACCCGTAGCACCTGCAACGGCAGGCGCAGAAGTGCTAGCCGCGCCACCCTTGAAGTCAGTGGCGTACCAGCCTGAACCCTTGAGCTGGAAGCCAGCAGCGGTCAGTTGCTTGTTGAAAGTGGGCGCGCCACAGGACGGGCATTTTGTCAGGGGATCATCTGACATTTTTTGCAAAACATCCTTGGCATGGCCACAGGACTCACACTTGTAGGCGTAGATGGGCATGTTGAAGGTTCTCGCGTGGTAATCACAAAACCTTCAATTATAGGCGGCTACCTTGCAATGCATGGTGTGCGCCATGTTTGTTCTGAATAGCTTGAGGCCCTAAAGAGCCAATCAACATGCCTGCCAAACTGGCCAAAACACCCGCCAATTGAGGGGGGAACTCCTCACCAGCGGGGGTCAGTAGCAACAAAAGCCACGTCAACAAACCCAAAACAATGGAGAAAATAGCCCCTTGGGTGGTCGCTTTGGACCAATACAGCCCAAAAAGCAAGGGAATGAAAGCACCCACCAAGGTCACCTGGTAGGCCCCCGAAACCATCTCATAGATGGAGCTTCCCTGCATCGCAATGGCATAAGCCAAAACCAAGCCACTGAACACCAAAACCGTGACGCGCATGGCAAACAAGGCTTGCTTGTCACCTTGATGTGGAAAGAACTGGCGCCAAATGTTCTCGGTAAACGTGACGCTGGGCGCTAGCAAAGTGGCAGAGGCACAAGATTTGATAGCCGACAATAAAGCGCCAAAGAACAACACTTGCATGACAAAAGGCATTTGTTCCATGACCAAGGTGGGCAACACTTTTTGGGGGTCCTCTTGAATCAGTTGGGCCGCCTTCTCGGGCATGATGATGAGGGCACTGACCACCAAGAACATGGGTACAAACGCAAACAAGATGTAGCAAATACCGCCAATGATGGGGCCTTTTGTGGCTGCGCTCAAACTGTTGGCAGACATGACGCGCTGGAAAACGTCTTGCTGTGGAATAGAGCCAAACATGATGGTGATGGCCGCTGCCACAAAGAACAAAATTTCTTTCAATTCGGGTTCAGGTAAAAACTTGAACATGTCTTGACTGACCGCCAAGGCAATGACTTTGTCTGCACCGCCCGCTTGGTTGCCTGCAAACACGGCCAAAGTGGACAAGCCCACCACCAAGATAATCATCTGAATAAAGTCTGTGATGGCAACCGACCACATGCCGCCAAACAAGGTGTAAGCCAACACCGAAATAACGCCAATGACCATGCCCATGGGCATGCTGATGGCCCCGCCCGACAGCAAATTAAAGACCAAGCCCAGGGCCGTCACTTGCGCTGAAACCCAGCCCAAGTAGCTGACCATAATAATGATGGAGCACATGACCTCCACGGACCGCCCATAGCGCTCGCGGTAATAGTCGCTGATGGTCAGCAAGGTCATGCGGTACAACTTGCCAGCAAAGAACAGGCCGACCAAGATTAAGCAACTGCCGGCACCAAACGGGTCTTCAACCACGCCATTGAGGCCGCTGTTAACGAACTTTGCAGGAATACCCAACACAGTTTCGGAGCCAAACCATGTGGCAAAGGTGGTGGTAATGATCATGGCAAGGGGAAGATTTCGCCCTGCAATGGCAAAGTCAGCTGAACTCTTAACGCGTTTGGCGGCCACCAAACCAACGGCAATGGTGATGAGCAAGTAAGCGATGACCAATGTCAATAACACAACAACACTCCTTAGATTTGATGGAATCTTTCGAACGCTTGCAACACGATGAGGGTGGACACAAATCCAACGACCACATAGACAATCGCCTGCAGCAAGCGATTGGTTCTTTGCTGCTCAGCCAACAAGGCCGCCAATTGGTTGCGATCATGCGCACTGGCCGTTGTTTGCTTTAAATAGTCATGCACCAAGCGTGGCAATTGGGGCAATATTTTGGCGTATTGCGGTGCATGTTCTCGAAGTTGCTGCAAGAAACGTTTAGGGCCAACTTGGTCAATCATCCATTGCTCAAGGAACGGTTTGGCGGTGTTCCACAAATCGAGTTCAGGGTCTAACTGACGGCCCAAACCTTCAATGTTGAGCAAGGTTTTTTGCAACAAGACCAATTGCGGTTGAATTTCAACATTGAAACGCCGCGAAGTCTGGAACAAACGCATCAGCACCATGCCCAAAGAAATTTCTTTGAGAGGTCGATCGAAATAAGGTTCGCATACTGATCGAATGGCCGATTCAAGTTCATCGACGCGCGTGGTGCTAGGCACCCAACCTGACTCAATGTGCAATTCGGCAACTCGCTTGTAATCGCGCCGAAAGAAGGCGCTGAAATTTTGCGCCAAATACTCTTTGTCAAATTCTGTGAGCGTGCCCACAATGCCAAAGTCGAGCGAGATATATCGGCCCATTGTTTCGGGCTCTATGCTGACCTGGATATTGCCAGGGTGCATGTCGGCATGGAAAAAACCATCGCGAAAAACTTGGGTGAAGAAAATGGTGACGCCGTCTTTGGCCAACTGCGGAATGTCAACACCCGCATTTCTCAATGCATCGACCTGGCTGATGGGCAAGCCCTTCATGCGCTCCATGACAATGACTTCTGGATGGCAGTAGTCCCAATACATTTCGGGAATCAAGACCAAATTGAGGCTTTGCATGTTGCGACGCAATTGCGCCGCATTGGCTGCTTCTCGAACCAGATCCAACTCATCGTGCAAATGTTTATCAAACTCGGCCACCACTTCGCGCGGCTTCAAGCGTTTGCCGTCGGCACTGACTTTTTCAAGCCAACCTGCCATCATGCGCATGAGGTTCAAATCTTTTTCAATGGCTGGCAACATGTTGGGACGCAACACTTTGACCGCCACTTCTTGTACAACGCCCTCTTTGTTTTTGAGCAGTGCAAAGTGCACCTGCGCAATGGAAGCGCTGGCCACTGGCAGATGGTCAAAGGATTCAAAAATTTCAGACACCGATCGGCCAAAGGCACGCTCAATGGTGGCCACGGCAATGTCTGAACTGAATGGCGGCACACGGTCTTGCAACCTGGCCAACTCCACCGCGATGTCATCGGGCAAGAGGTCGCGGCGGGTGGACATAACTTGTCCAAATTTGACAAAGATAGGCCCCAAGCCTTCTAGCGCCAAACGCAAACGCTCACCGCGAGAAACTTGGTGCACGCGCCCAAAACTGAGCACGCGCGAAAGCAGTCTTAGCCAAGGCTGCTTGAAGTTGGAGAGCATGATTTCATGCAGCCCAAAACGCCAAACGGTCCAAACAATGAAGGCACCCCGAAAAAATCGGTTCATGGCGATGTCCTGTGAAGTTCTGTCGTGCCTGCTGATTGACCTGCAAATTTTTGCAGGGCTTGCCATATTTGGCGACCGACTGACACCAAGGTGTTGGCAGCCGCATCGCCCATCAGCTTGGACAAGTCTTCCTCAAAATCCCAACGCACATGGTCGATGAGCCAATTGACTTCTGCAGCCAATTGAACGTCGCCTTCGATGTGGACACCTGGCTTTTGACCTTTAAGGACGGCTGTGGCCATGTTGATGGGTGAGTTGTCGGTGAGGGTGAGTTTGAGGTCAAACTTTTGATCGGAGACACGTTCTAAGAAACCTGCCGGTGTGGGCGAGAGCTGAATGAGCTTGTCTTGCCATTGCAATTGGATGCAGCGACCCTTTTGGCGCTTGAGCCTATTTTGAGCCTCTGGCTCCTGACCAATGACATGGTTCAAAAGCAACACCAGACGATTGACTGACTCGTCAATGAGCCAAGCGGGCGGTTGCGTATTGGAGACAAATTGCGTTAGCGCTTCGCTCAAGAATGAAAAAGGGGACTGTGTTGCCATAGTCCCCAATTATTCCCGAAAGCTCAGCATCTGCCAGCCCTAGGGCAAGAATGTCTTTAATTATTGCAAGGCTTGAACGCCTGCAACCAACCAGCCACTGTTGCCATTTTTGGGCTTGGTCATGTTCCAAACTTCACGGAAGGGGCTAGGTGCGGCCTCGGCTTCTTCACGAATGACGCCATTGAACTCAATGCTGGCCATGTAAACCTCTGGCAACTCTTCAATGCCCAGCAACTGAGCATCCAATTTAACCACTTCGGTTTTATTGGGTTGGCCAGGGAAATTGGCTTCGCGCTCATTCAGTTGAGATTTGATTTCAGACAACATGCTGTCCGTCATCATGGCCCGCAGAGATCCCATGTCGGCACGGTCCCAAGCATCTTGCAAGGTGATGAAATTGCGTTTGGCAGCCTCGACAAAACTCACGCTGTCAAAGCCTTCAGGAACACCCCATGTTTGTGAACCATGCAGCGCAGATGTAGCGCCTGCAGCTGCACCTGGAATGCCACTGCCAATGGAAGAACCAATCATGGAGCCGCCAGTTTGAGGATTGGCTTCGGGGGTTGAATCAAAGCGTGTTGACTGAGATTCCCAAGGTCTGGCGGAAGAATCGTTGCCCACTTTTTCGGGGTTGTACTGACGCAAGCTGGCAGGGGTTTCGGGTGATTGACCTGCGCCTTGGTAAGCCAAGCCACCTTGATTTGCAGAACCACCTTTGCGTGAGCGCAGGAAATAACCAATGACGGCCACCGCCACCATGGCAAGCAATGCAAACATGAGCATGTTGCCAAAGGCTTCACCCATGCCCAAACTGCTGGCCAACCAAGCCAAGCCCAAACCGGCGGCCAAACCACCCAGCATGGCGCCCCATGGACGTTTAGCAGGTGCCGCTGCGGGCGCTGCAGGTGCAGGCTTTGCGGGCGCTGCTGCTTGGCTAGGCGCGGCAGGCGCAGCGGGCTTGACAGCTTCGCGTTGTGACACGTTGTTAGATTGTTGTCCTACAGATTTACCGCCGCCCATGCGACGCGCTGCCTCAGCATTCAATGAGCTGAGAGCCAAGAACAAGGTCAAGATGAGGCCGAAAAATTTAATCACATTAACTCCGAGAAAATCAGTCAAAAACAATCAACATTTAATGCCGATGTGTAAGGCTACCACCCCTGCACTCAAATTGTGAAATTCAGCATGTCCAAATCCGGCATTTTTCATAAGGGCTTTCAGCTCTTCCTGCCCTGGATGCATGCGGATGGATTCGGCCAAATACCGGTAGCTGGCGTCGTCGCCTGCCACCCACTTGCCCAATTTGGGCAGTACGTTGAACGAATACCAATCGTAGGCTTTCTCGAGGGGCTTGGCCACCTTGGAAAACTCCAAAACCAGCAATTTGCCACCGGGCTTGAGGACCCGGCACATCTCTTTGAGCGCCAAGTCCTTGTGCGTCATGTTGCGCAAACCAAACGCCACACTGACCACATGAAAGTGATCGTTGGGAAAAGGCAACTTTTCGGCATCGCACACCAAGGTGGGCAATATCACGCCTTCGTTGACCAAGCGGTCACGGCCGGTTCGAAGCATGGCTTCGTTGATGTCGGTATGTACCACGCGGCCAGTAGCGCCTACTTTTTTGGAAAACGCCAATGACAAATCTCCGGTGCCACCGGCAATGTCCAACACTTGATCGCCCTCTTTGAGGTTGGCAAGCTGAACGGTGTAAGCCTTCCAGACACGGTGCAGGCCCGCCGACATCAGGTCATTCATGACGTCGTACTTGGACGCCACCGAATCGAAAACGCCGCGCACATGCTTGGCCTTTTCTTGTTCATCAACCGTTTTAAATCCGAAATGGGTGGAACTCATGGCCTCACTCCGTTCAATGTGAATGGCCGCAAGAAGCGCCATGGGCCACAGACATCGGATCGTCACGACCTGCGCCAGCGGCTTGCAAACGTTCGTTGTATTGAGACCACAGACTGTCTTGTTCAGAGCCCAAGTAGTACAGGTAATCCCATGAAAAAATGCCGCTGTCGTGACCGTCAGAGAAGCTGGGCTGAACGGCGTAGTTGCCAACCTGGCTGAGCTCAACAATGTCAACTTCCCGTTTGCCCGTTTGCAAGACTTCTTGTCCGGGACCGTGGCCTTGAACTTCGGCGGAAGGTGAATAGACGCGCATCAACTCAAAGGGAATGCGAAAAGTATTGCCATCCGAAAAACCCACTTCGAGGACACGGCTTTGACCGTGAAGGGTGATGGCTGTTGGCGCTGGGGCGCCTGCTGTCAATCCGGCCATAAGGCTTTCTTTCGTGATGCTGTCGTTAAACCAAAACGCGTTCAATGCCACCGGCATTGGCCGCTGCAACGTACTCGGGCATCCATTGATCACCCAAAATGTGTTTGGCCATTTCCACCACGATGTAATCTGCTTCTAACAAACCGTTTTGCAAATCATCACCGTAGCGAGACAAGCCTTGTAAACAGCTAGGGCAGCTGGTCAACACCTTGATGTTTTCTTTTGCGCCCACCATGCCGCTGGCACGCATTTCAGTTTCACTCTTGCGGATTTCTTCTTCCTTACGGAATCGCACTTGGGTGGCAATGTCGGGTCGGGTTACGCCCAAAGTACCAGACTCGCCGCAGCAGCGATCGGACTTGAGCACTTGCGGTCCCAACAAAGACTTGACGGTCTTCATGGGGTCCTGCAATTTCATGGGACTGTGGCAAGGGTCGTGATAGAGGTAAGCACCATTGTTGTTGAGCGTCATGCCCTTTTCAAGCAGGTACTCGTGAATGTCAACAATGCGGCAGCCTGGGAAAATTTTGTCGAACTCGTAACCCTGCAATTGGTCGTAGCAGGTACCGCAGCTGACCACCACAGTTTTGATGTCCAAATAATTCAGGGTGTTGGCCACGCGGTGGAACAGCACGCGGTTGTCGGTGATGATTTTCTCGGCCTTGTCAAACTGCCCGCTGCCCTTTTGGGGATAGCCACAGCACAAGTACCCAGGCGGCAACACCGTTTGAACACCTGTGTGCCACAACATGGCTTGCGTTGCCAAGCCCACTTGACTGAACAAGCGCTCAGAGCCGCAACCTGGAAAGTAAAAAACCGCTTCAGTCTCGGGCGTAGTGACCTTCGGATTGCGAATAATGGGCACGTAATCTTGGTCTTCAATGTCCAACAAGGCACGCGCGGTTTTCTTGGGCAAACCGCCTGGCATTTTCTTGTTGATAAAGTGAATGACCTGCTCTTTGATGGGCGCTGCACCAATGCTGGCAGGCGGCGCTTTGGTTTGTTTGCGCGCAAATGTTTTGAGCAAGTCGTGTGCAAAGCGCTGAACCTTCATGCCCACACCCACCATGCCGGCGCGGGCCAGTTTGATGGTTTCGGGGTTGGTGGCGTTCAGCATGAACATGGCCGCAGCATTGCCAGGGCGGAAAGATTTCTGGCCCATTTTGCGCAGCAAATTGCGCATGTTCATGGACACTTCGCCAAAGTCAATTTTGACTGGGCAAGGCGTGAGGCACTTGTGGCACACCGTACAGTGATCGGCCACATCTTCAAATTCTTGCCAGTGCTTGATGGACACACCACGGCGTGTTTGCTCTTCGTACAAGAAGGCTTCGACCAACAAGGATGTGGCCAAAATTTTGTTGCGGGGGCTGTACAGCAAATTGGCCCGCGGAACGTGTGTGGCGCACACCGGTTTGCATTTGCCACAGCGCAAGCAATCTTTGACACTGTCGGCAATGGCGCCAATGTCGGACTGTTGCATGATGAGCGATTCGTGGCCCATCAAACCAAAACTGGGGGTGTAGGCATTGGTCAGGTCAGCATGAATGATGTTGCTGTCTGACCCTGCGGCCTGGCGCATCAGTTTGCCTTTGTTGAAACGGCCTTCTGGATCAATGCGCTGTTTGTAATCGGCAAAGGGTTTGAGTTCGGCATCGCTCAAGAATTCGAGCTTGGTAATGCCAATGCCATGCTCCCCTGAAATGACACCATCGAGGCTGCGTGCCAAGACCATGATGCGGGCCACCGCTTCGTGTGCGGTTTGCAGCATTTCATAGTTGTCTGAATTGACAGGGATGTTGGTGTGCACGTTGCCATCACCAGCATGCATGTGCAAAGCCACCCAAACGCGGCCTTTGAGCACGCGCTTGTGAATGGCAACGCATTCGTCAAAAATAGGCTGGAATGCTGCCCCAGAAAAAATGCTTTGGAACGGCAATTTAATTTGGGTTTTCCAACTGGCGCGCAAAGTATGGTCTTGCAATTGGGGGAACAAGGTGTCCACACCCTGCAACCATCCCTGCCACAAGTTGCGCACATCACGCACCACCGCCAAGGCCTGACCGACGCGTTCTTCCAACAACTCAGCGGAAGCAATTTGGCTGGTGTCGTCGTCCTTACCCAAAGGCAAATTGCCTTTGCTTAAAAAGTGTTCTAGCTCATTGCACAACTTGATTTTGTTGCGCATTGAAAGTTCAATGTTGATGCGCTCAATACCGTCGGTGTACTCTGCCATTCGTGGCAATGGAATGACCACGTCTTCATTGACTTTGAAGGCATTGGTGTGGCGACTGATGGCCGCTGTTTTTTTGCGGTCTTGCCAAAACTTTTTGCGGGCCTCTGGGCTGATGGCAATGAAGCCTTCGCCGCTGCGTGAGTTGGCAATGCGTACAACCTCGGAGGTTACCTTGGCCACATCGTCGGCACTGTCGCCTGCAATGTCTGCCAACAAAAGCATCTTGGGAAAGCCGCCGCGCTTGGACTTGGTGGTGTAACCCACCGCACGCAAGTAACGATCGTCGAGGTGCTCTAAACCTGCCAACAAAACGCCAGAGCGTTTTTGCTCTGCGAACATGAAGTCTTTGATTTCAACAATGCTAGGCACTGCATCTTTGGCATTACCAAAAAATTCCATGCACACGGTACGCGTGTGGTCGGGCATGCGGTGCAAGACCCAGCGCGCGCTGGTGATGAGGCCATCGCAGCCTTCTTTTTGGATACCCGGTAAACCGGCCAAAAATTTGTCAGTCACGTCTTTGCCCAAGCCTTCTTTTCGGAAGACAGTGCCGGGAATATCGAGACGCTCTTCACGAACCAAGGTGGTGCCGTTGGCCTCAAAATATTTGAGCTCAAAACTGGCCATTTCAACATCGTGAATTTTGCCC
>CALPYQ020000029.1 GCA_943327965.2 Singulisphaera sp. GP187 | reverse complement strand
TTGCTAACCTTCAGCACGTTTGCCTTGTACAAAAAAGAATTTTTCGATCCGGCCATGACGGGCATTTCAGAGGGCAACCCACAGGGCACGGCGGCCCCCTTGGCGCCAATGCTTCGCGCTGCCATGGACCGGGGCCAAGTCAGTGCCAGTCTTTACGCCGGACCTTGGACAGATGTTGGCACCCCAGATCGCCTGCGGGACTTAAACCAATCGGCTTCACCCATTAAACTCTGATCACTCTTTTAAACACAGCCCATCATGACCTTTGATTCCAACCTGTACGCACAACGCCGCGCGCAATTGGCTGCACAAATGGCGGCACAAGCGCCCAACAGCATTGCCATCATCCCAACCGCCCCCGAGCAACAACGCAATCGCGACAGTGATTTTTTATTCCGGCATGACAGCTATTTCTATTACCTGACCGGTTTCACCGAGCCCAATGCATGGTTGGTTATCACCTCGGATGGGCACACCAGCTTGTTTTGTCAGCCCAAAGATTTAGAGCGTGAAATTTGGGACGGTGTGCGTTTGGGCCCAGAAGCCGCGCCCGCTCGTTTAGGTGTCCATGACGCTTGGTCCATTGCTGCCTTGGATGCCAAGCTGCCGACCTTGCTAGAAAACAAATCAGTGGTTTGGTACCCCTTTGCAACCCACAAAAATTTATCAGCGCGCATCGAAACAGGCCTGAATGCTGTTCGGGCTCGGGTGCGTTATGGCGCTTTGTGCCCAGAGCAACAACGTGATGTGTGCGGTATTTTGGACGAAATGCGTTTGGTCAAAGACGCGCATGAGTTGGCCGTCATGCGCCGTGCTTCTCAAATCAGTGCGGGCGCTCACATACGTGCCATGAAGCTTTCAGCCTCAATGTTGCGCGAAGGCAAAGATGTCCGTGAATATCACCTCGATGCCGAACTGCTGCACGAATTTCGCCGCCATGGCTCTCAATATCCAGCCTATGGCTCAATTGTGGCGGGCGGTGCCAACGCCTGTGTGCTGCACTACCGTGCCGATACCGCGCCTATTTTGAACGGCGATTTGGTCTTGATTGATGCTGGCTGTGAACTCGATGGTTACGCCAGTGACATCACGCGCACCTTCCCTGCCAATGGCAAATTCAGTGCTGCGCAGCGTGAACTTTATGAGCTGGTGTTGGCTTCGCAAGAGGCTGCCATTGCGGCCACGCACGAAGGCGCGCGCTTTGTTGATCCGCACGAGGCCACCGTCAAAGTGCTCGCGCAAGGCATGCTCGATGTGGGCTTGCTCGATGCCAACAAGGTTGGCAATGCGCAAGATGTCATAGCCAACAGAAGCTATTTCCAGTTTTACATGCATCGCACGGGCCACTGGCTTGGCATGGATGTGCACGATTGCGGCAGCTATGTAGAGCCCTCAGAAGTGGGCACTTACAGCGAGCGCAAAGACCCCTTGAGTGGCGAACTGATCAAAGACCGCCCCAGCCGCATCTTGCGTCCCGGCATGGTTTTAACCATCGAGCCTGGCATCTATGTTCGCCCTGCACCGGGCGTCCCAGAGCGCTTCCACAACATTGGCATTCGCATTGAAGACGATGCGGTTGTCACGGCCAAGGGATGTGAATTGATCACGCGCGATGTGCCCGTCACAGTTGAAGAAATTGAAGCATTGATGAGGGCTTAAAGGCCTACTTTGCCTGGCATGCTCTGTTGGTTTTGCTTAGAAGTTAAAACACTACCTACTTTGAATGTGGTTTTCCGCTAGGGGGCTGTCTTCTGGTGAGGTCTAGAATGCGGTCATGCAGAACTTAAGTCCCTGTCCTATTGGCAGGGCCTCTGCGGACCAACAGGAGACATGACATGGCCAAGGCCAATTCAGAAGAACGACGCGCACAATTGCGCCGCGCTGCGCTCGAGTATCACGAGTTCCCCACCCCCGGAAAAATTTCCATTGCGGCCACCAAGCAGTTGGTCAACCAGCACGACTTGGCTTTGGCCTATTCACCGGGTGTTGCTGCGCCTTGCGAAGAAATTGTCAAAGACCCTGCTGCCGCCTTCAAATACACCAGCCGCGGCAACTTGGTGGGCGTGGTCACCAACGGCACGGCTGTTTTGGGTCTGGGCGACATTGGCCCCTTGGCGGGCAAGCCCGTCATGGAGGGCAAAGCCGTCTTGTTTAAAAAGTTTTCTGGCATCGATGTTTTTGACATTGAGATCAATGAAAAAGATCCAGAAAAACTGGTTGAAATCATTGCCTCTTTAGAGCCAACCTTTGGCGGCATCAACCTCGAAGACATCAAGGCACCCGATTGTTTTTATGTGGAGCGCAAGTTGCGCGAGCGCATGAAAATTCCGGTCTTCCACGACGATCAACACGGCACGGCCATTACGGTCGGTGCGGCCATCTTGAATGGTTTGAAAGTGGTCGGCAAAGACCCCAGCCAAGTTAAATTGGTGACGTCGGGTGCGGGTGCTGCTGCGCTGGCCTGTTTGGGACTGCTGCTTAAATTGGGCATTCGCCGAGAAAACATTTGGGTCACTGACTTGGCAGGCTTGGTTTATGAAGGCCGCACCGAGTTGATGGACGAAGACAAAATTCAGTTCTCACAAAAAACAAGCATGCGCACCTTGGCCGAAGCCATTGACGGCGCTGACGTGTTCTTGGGCTTGTCTGCGGGCGGTGTTTTAAAGCAAGACATGGTGAAACGGATGGCGGCCAAGCCCTTGATTTTTGCCTTGGCCAATCCCAACCCAGAAATCTTGCCGGAAGATGTCAAAGCAGTTCGCGATGATGCCATCATGGCCACGGGCCGCACTGACTATCCCAACCAAGTCAACAATGTTTTGTGCTTCCCCTATATTTTCAGAGGGGCATTGGACAGTGGCGCAACCACCATCACGCAGGAGATGGAAATTGCGGCGGTGTATGCCATTGCCGAATTGGCGCAAGCAGAACAAAGCGAAGTGGTGGCGGCCGCCTATGCTGGCGAGCCCTTGGTCTTTGGTCCGGAATACCTCATCCCCAAACCGTTTGATCCGCGCTTGATGATCAAAATTGCACCGGCTGTGGCTCAAGCAGCAGCTGACAGCGGTGTTGCCCTGCGCCCCATCACCGACATGGAAGCCTATCGCGAACGCTTGCAAAGCTTTGTGTATGCGTCTGGCACCACCATGAAGCCTATTTTTCAAGCGGCGAAACGCGGTCTCAAAAAGCGCGTGGCCTACAGCGAGGGCGAGGAAGAACGCGTCTTGCGCGCCGCCCAAATTGTGTCTGATGAAGGGCTGGCGCGTCCGACCCTCATCGGTCGCCCCGCAGTGATTGCCGAGCGCATCGAGAAATTTGGCTTGCGCCTCAAAGAAGGGCTTGACTACGAAGTGGTCAATGTGGAGCAAGACGACCGCTATCGTGATTTTTGGCAGACCTACCATCGCATGACCGAGCGCAAGGGCATCACGGTGCAGGTGGCCAAAATTGAAATGCGCCGCCGCTTGTCGCTAATTGGCGCCATGTTGCTGCACAAAGGCGATGTGGATGGACTGATTTGCGGTACTTGGGGAACCAACGCCATGCACTTGGTCTATGTTGAGCAAGTGATTGGCAAACGTGCAGGCGTCAATACATTTGCCTGCATGAATGGTTTGATGTTGCCCAACCGCCAAGTGTTCTTGGTGGACACCCATGTGAATTACGATCCCACCGCAGAACAGTTGGCCGAGATCACCGTCATGGCGGCCCACGAAATGAAGCGCTTTGGCATTCGGCCCAAAGTGGCCTTGCTGTCGCACTCCAATTTTGGAACCTCCAATGAACCCAGCGCCATCAAAATGCGTGACACATTGGCCTTGCTCCAAAAGAATGCGCCGTGGCTGGAAGTCGATGGTGAAATGCATGGTGACATCGCTTTGGACGGCGATGCACGAGCCCTTCAAATGCCCAATAGCACCTTGCATGGCGATGCCAATCTCTTGGTCTTGCCCAACATCGATGCTGCCAATATTTCATACAACCTGCTCAAAACGGCGGCCGGTGGCAACATTGCTGTGGGCCCGGTTCTGTTGGGTGCTGCCAAACCGGTTCACATTCTGACGCCTAGCGCCACGGTTCGGCGTATTGTGAACATGACTGCTTTGACCGTTGCAGACGCCAACGCGGTTCGATAGACACGGCCCATCCGGCCACTTCGAACGGAAGCGTTCATCGCCCTAGAAATCCCCATAATTGGGGAAAGTACTTGCATTTTTTTGTGCATTGCGGCACACTAGCGCCTTCGAATTTCCGGGTTTACCCGAGGATTTTGAGGGTATGAGTGGGTGCAGATGGTTGCACACAGGTGCACATAGGTCCAAACGGATTAATCGGTGGTGTTTAAAAGCTTTTCTTTGCGACGTCAATCGCTTAATTTTGCGGCCATCACCGCCGTCAGTTTGGGTTTGTTGTGGGGTTCTTGCACCAGCTTGGTGCATGCCAAAACAAGCACTGAAGCAGTCGTCACAGCACCCATTGCATTGCAAGAGTTGCCCAAAGAGGGCCAAGAAACCTATCGACTCATCCTACAAGGTGGGCCATTTCGTTATGAAAAAGATGGGGTTGTTTTTGGCAATCGAGAGCGACTATTGCCCAGGGCAGAACGCGGTTTTTACCGCGAATATACCGTCAGAACTCCAGGGGTAAAAAGCCGAGGCGCTCGAAGAATTGTGTGTGGTGGTGAAAAACCTAGCTTACCCAAGCAGTGTTATTACACCCAAGACCACTATGCAAGTTTTCGGGAAATTGTGAACGCACCTTAAACCGTGCGCACAGGCCAAAGCCTCGAATGAGTCAAGAGTTGGGCATCCCTATTCGGATGTTCAGTGTTAGGTAAAAAAAGCCCACAAGGCTGATTAAAAATTTAGAGAGAGAGTAAGGCGATGGACAAGCCCATTCGACAGGATCAAGAAACACTGCTTAAAGGTGTGAGGACCAATATCGTCCAGTCGATTCGCGCATTTCGCGTGAGTGACCTGCAAGAAACAGCCCAAGGACTGGGCCAGCATTTCTTGTATGCCAATTTGTCAAAAGCACAAAGCAAGCAAGACGTGTTGGATTTGATTGCCGCACAGTTCACATTGCCAACGCACTTTGGCAAAAACTTTGATGCCTTGTACGACAGCATGACCGACCCCGTTCACAAGTCTGGCCCACAGCCTGGCTTTATTGTGGTGTTGGAGCACATTCCTGCAAATTCCAAGTTTGACAAAGAGGCACGTGAGCAATTGCTCGATATCTTCAGAGATACAGCCGACTACTGGGGTGATCGCAAGATTCCGTTCCGTTGTTTCTATTCGTTTTCTGTTGCCCGCGCAGCCACTGCCGGCGGAGAAAAATTGTTAGAGACCACGCCTGAGTTGGATGCCGATGGTTTGGAAATCGTGGCCGAAGAAACTGAAAAAATGCCTACTGACAAGTTGGTCGATGTTTCTCCGCTGGCGCTGCGCATGAGCAGCCCCTTCAATGCTGGTTACTGGCTCGCCGCAGCTTAAACCTCGCACCAGCCAACAAAAAAGCTGCCAGGACGAAAGGTCCTCGCAGCTTTTTTATTGGCGCAAAGGCGCTTAAGTTTTTAATTGAAGGGCTAAATCCAGATAGGCTTGAACTGGAACTTCTTCTGCACGACGTTGCACATCAAAGGTGCCAGCAAAATTTCTTTCTGTTAGCCAAGCACCCAACGTGTGTCTGAGCAATTTGCGGCGCTGACTGAAAGCGACCTGCACCATTTTTTCTAGCAATTGAAAATCAACAGGCGCAGGTTGAGCGCGCGGGATCATTCGAACAACCGCACTGTCAACTCGAGGTGGTGGCTCAAAACTTTCGGGTGGCACAAACAAAACATTTTCCATCTCATAACGCCATTGCAGCATGACGGACAAGCGGCCGTAATCGGAGGTGGAGGGTGATGCCACCATGCGATCGATCACTTCTTTTTGGAGCATGAAGTGCTGGTCTTCAATGATGTCAACATGGTTGAGCAAGTGAAACAAAATAGGCGTTGAGATGTTGTAAGGCAAGTTGCCAACGACACGAAGTTTTTGCCCCTTGAACAACGCCGTAAAGTTGACTTTCAGCACATCAGACTCCACAACGCTCAGCTGTTTGTGCAAGCGAAGGCGAACCGCCAAATCGCGATCAAGTTCAATGACAGTGAGATGACCTAGTCGCTCCACCAAGGGTTGTGTGAGCGCCGCAAGACCAGGTCCAATTTCAACCATGGCTTGGCCCGGTTCGGGCTGGATAGCGTCAACTATGGCGTCAATGATCCCGCCATCTGACAGGAAGTGTTGACCAAATCTTTTGCGCGCAATGTGCTTCATTGAGGAGGATCACGCAACTCAACATAAGCGCGGCCACGCAATTCTTCAAGCCAAGCTGTGTAGAGTTCTTCGATCTTTTTCTCCCGCAATTGATTGCGCACAATTTCGCGTTGTTCGCGCAAAGTCACGGGCGCATCACGACGCTCCATCACTTGAATCAGGTGAACGCCAAACCTGGACACCAGCGGTTCGCTGACTTGACCGGGTCTGAGTTGTGCCATGACTTCTTCAAATTCGGCTACAAATTGGCCAGGGGCGGCCCAGCCCAAATCGCCACCGCTGGCCGCGCTGCCATCTTGTGAAAACTGTCGTGCCAACTCGGCAAAGTCAGTACCTGCCTGAATGCGTTGTTTGAAACCTAGTAAGCGATTGCGCGCAGCGCTTTCAGTCATGTCATTGCCAAGCCGCAACAAGATATGGCGGGCACGCGTTTGGACGATGGTGGTGCCACTCATGTCACTTTGTTTTTTCTCTAAAACTTTCAAAATATGAAAGCCAGCACCGGATCGAATGGGCTCAGAAACATCGCCCTTCTTTAGGGCGGTCACGCTCTCTACAAACAAGCTTGGATAGCGATCGGCAGAGCGCAGGCCCATCTCTCCGCCATTGGCGCCCTTGTCGGCCGCTTGAGAAAAACTGGTGGCTAAAGTGGCAAAGTTCTCACCACTTTTTGCCCTTTGAGAAACTTGCTGTGCTTTGGCTTGCAATGCAGCAACTTCAGCGGCATTGCTGTTTTCTGGCACTGCAATCAAGATCATCGCCAAGTTCAAGTCCATGGCAACGTTGCCGGTCTGACTGTTCAGTTGACGTGATTGAATTTCTTTTTCAACGTCGCTGTCAGAAACCCGTGCTCTATTTTCGACTTCGCGCTCGCGCAGGCGATTGACGATCAGTTGTGTGCGAACTTGTTCACGAAATGCGCTCAAGGTCAGACCTTCTCGGCCCAAGCGTTGGAACAACTGCTCTTTCGTCAGTTGGTTTTGACGTGCAATGTTTTGGACGGTCAGCTCAATTTCGTTTTCTTCAATCCGAATACCATTCTCACGTGCCACTTGAAGTTGCGCTTTTTCAATGATCAATTGGTCGAGTGCTTGCTTGGCCAAGCTTTGACCTTCAGGCAGTTTGGTGCCACGCGGCAATTCACTTTCAAGCCGGGACTTGAGCGCTTGAACTTCGTTGTTGGTAATGGGCTCTGAGTTGACCACCGCCACGATGAAGTCCGCAGGCCTGGCTTTGACAGCGGATTGCGCATAAGCCCCAAAGGAAATACCCATTGCAATGAACAATGACAAGCTCAGAGGACGCAAAACCTGACCTACCGCGCTGAGAGCCGTCGGTGCATGGGCTTGCAGTGATTGCAGGGAATGAAGGGCTGAAAATTTAGTCATAGTTGGTAAATCTGCTGGTAGGCGCCAAGTCTTCGCGCAGGTACTGGTATCGGGGGATATTGTCGCGCAATGTTTTCAAGGGACTCGAGCCAACCCTGGCCAAGCCCACAAATTCAAGTTGAAACAAAATTCGGCTTCGGGAGGTACTGGTGGTACTTTGAAGGCGTTCGTAGACCACCCGGCCCAGCCAGCAACCTGCATCGTATTCAAAACCCAGCAAAGTATCGACCATTTTGCGGTCTTTCAGGCTGAAGTTCATCCGGCCAACGCTGTACCAACGGTCTGCACCTAAGCCTTGGCCTGGCACAAGCGATTGTGCATAGGGGGACGAAGCCTCGTCTTTTGCAAATGCAAAGTCACGCAGGGGCCACTGCCAGCCCACATCAATTTGTTCGCTTTGATCACGGGTGAATCGGTAGGCTGTGTTGAACACCTTGTAGGGGCTTGGGTTGTAGCGTGTGGTGAGGGTGCTGCGTGTCGATTTGTGCGTTTGGGCATCAAACTGAAGCGTGGCATCAAGGGTCCATCGGTTGTCCCAGCGCATGCCAGCGCCTAACAAAATGTCACTGAAGCCAGAGGCAACGGGTGATTCGCCTGGAAGCCGAACCAATTGATCAGAAAAACGATAGCGCTGGGCAAAACCAAAACGCGCCAGTTCGGCGCCCGTGGTGGCATCAAAAAACCGGCTGTTGACACCCAGCGTGACCAAATTGCTATCGGCAATTCGATCTTGCCCCACATACGGATTTTCTGAGTAAATGGTGGTCAGGTTGAAGTCGGTGGCGCCGCTGTCGTAACTGGGCAGCAAGCTCTGATCGCGATAGGGCGTTCGCACAAAGAAAGCGCGCGGCTCTAAAGTTTGTCGCAAATTGCGGTTGAAGAAGCTGGCATCTCTTTCATAGATGAGGCCGCTGTCCAAACTGTACGTTGGCAACAAACGATTGGCTTCGAGTTGGCCGTTGCTCAATGCGGTGTCCATCTGATAGCGGGTGCCATGCAATTGAACTTTGGGAATGACAAAGCCCCAAGAGCGCAGCCAAGGTCGGCTGACTTGCATGGCCGCAAAGCTTCTTTGACCATTGCGCAAGAGGGTATTGGTGCCGCCAGGTATTTGGCTGTAGTCTGCCTCGAAGCGTGTGGTGTCGGCAGTGAATAAGGCGTCAAAGCCCTGAACATTCCACTTGTTGTACCGCGCTTGAATTTGAGGCGAACGGTTGTACGGCGGCGTAATGGGCGAGCTGATGTCTTGCAGAGTTTGAAATTGCAAAACTTGCGCCATCATGGACAGCTCACCTTGCGACCAATGAACACTTCCGCTGGCAGGCAATAGTCGCTGGGTTAAGGACAAACCAGCGCGTGGAAAGTCACGCCAATAGTTGTCATCGCTCACACGATTGATGTTGACGTTCAGGCCCACGCGGCCCACAGCCGGAATACCTGTTTCTGCTTCACCTGCATGCTGCGTTGAAAGGCCCCACCGATCTTGTTGGCGCAGACTGTCGCCAGGCATCAAGTTAAAGCGGGTTTGCCCCTGGTGCAAGGGTTCTAAATATCGAAACTCAGATTCGAGCGCCACCCCACGCTTGGACATGAGGGTGGTGGTCAGCGTGGCATCGCGGTGCGGCGCGATGTTCCAATAATAGGGCGAAGAAATTTCAATACCGCTGACTGAGTCAATGCCAATGAGGGGCGCCAAAAAACCAGATTGGCGGTTGTTGTCCAAAGGAAAAGTTAGGGTCGGAGCGGCCAAAATAGGGACATCTTTGAAGCGCAGCTGCAAGTCTTTCGCTTGAATGGTGTTGTCCTCTTCATTGACCTGAAAGCTGGCAGCTTTTAAGACCCATTCAGGCAGCCAACTTGGCCCCGGCACGCGAGCGCAGGTTGTGTAGGTGGCGTTGCGGATCACGGCCCTTTGCGAATCAATGAACTCAATTTCGGATGCGCTTCCTTGACCGCCACCCTTGAGCAATTTAAATTGAGGTTGAAGAAACTTGCCTTGAAAGGTGTCAAGATTCAAACTCAATGAAGGGCCTTCAAACAGGTTGCCTTCTCGTGAAATTCGAACTCGGCCCTCGGCCTTCAAGGTTTCTTGTGACTGGTCGTATTCAATCCGGTCCGATCGGATCACAAGCCCTTGTTTTCTTAAAACCGCATCACCTTGAATCAGCAAATCGAGGTCTTGCCGTGCTTTGATGCCTTGCCCAGTGACATGAATGGGTGATTTTTTTCGCTCGGTATCGGAAATCTTTTCTTCCAAGCGCGGGCTGTTCTGAAGAATCACGCCCCGAGGCTCGGCGGCAGCGGCAGGTGGCGTT
>CALPYQ020000028.1 GCA_943327965.2 Singulisphaera sp. GP187 | reverse complement strand
CACAAAAGCATTCGCATCACAAGCTGACTTGGCAGACAAGGTCATTAAGTTTGAGCAACTCAGCAAGCACTGCTGGGCCTACACCGCTGAAGGCGACCCCAACTCGGGTGTGATCATTGGTGAGAAATTCATCATGGTGAGCGATGCCACCGCCACACCTGGCATGGCGCGGGATTTGATCAAGCAAATTCGCACCATCAGCGACAAGCCCATCAAGTATGTGTTGCTGACCCACTACCACGCTGTGCGCGTTTTGGGCGCCAGTGCCTATGCCGCTGAAGGTGCTACCGAAGTGATTGCCAGCCAAGGCACCTACGAATTGATCGTGGAGCGGGGTGCACAAGACATGAAGAGCGAGATGGAGCGCTTTCCGCGCTTGTTCCGCGGCGCCGAAGAAGTGCCAGGCCTCACATGGCCCACCATGGTGATTGACGGCGGTGATGCAACCAAGGGCGAAGTACCCGGCAAATTGGTGATCGATTTAGGCGGCGTCAAAGTTCAAATTTGGAGCCCGGGTTACGGTCACACCCGCGGCGACACCATCGCTTGGGTGGAAGAAGAAAAAGTCTTGTTTTCGGGCGACTTGGTCGAATACGAAGCTGGCGTGTACACCGGTGATGCGCAACTGCAAGAATGGCCAGCCACCTTGGAAGCCTTGCGTGCGCTCAAAGCAGAGGCCATTGTGCCCGGTCGTGGCGAGGCCATGAAAGGTCAGGCCGATGTGAACAAAGCCTTGGACTACACCAAGCGCTGGGTGGAAACTTTGTTCAATGCGGGCAAAGAAGCCGTAGCCGCCAAGATGGATTTAAAGGCTGCCATGGCCCACACCCGCAAGAGCATGGACCCTGTTTTTGGCCATGTGTTCATCTACGAGCACTGCTTGCCCTTTGACGTGACACGTGCCTACGATGAAGCCTCTGGCATCAAAAACCCCCGCATCTGGACCGCAGAACGCGACATCGAAATGTGGAAAGCCCTTCAGGACTGATGCATTCCATTAAATCAGGTCACGCAAATCGTTTTCGTAGGATTTGAGTTGGCGTTGCGCTTTTTGCCGTTGGCTGGCAGAAGTTGAATTGTGAAATTGCGCAAAGTTTTCACAGGCCTGTTTTTCAAGTTGCGTTTGTTGCTGCATCAACACGGGGTCTTGTGGCCGCATGGACAGGGTCATGAGGTTGAACAATGTTTTCTCAGCCGCGGCCGTTGAAAAATCAGGTTTGGTTTGAGCTTGAATGAGGTCTTGCAGGGTTTGCAGCTGCATTTGTTGGCGTTTGATGCGCGTCTGTAAACCCCACTCAGGGTTCCACTTCGATTGCTGCAATTGTTGGCTCAATAGTTTGACTTGGGCATCAGTCAATTTGCCATAGAAGTCTGAATATCGCTCGACAGTGGACTTGATGCGCTTCTTCATGAGGTCTTCTGCTGTGGGTTCGATCCAGGCTTTCTTCCAGTCCTCATTTTTCTCGCGCCATTTTTTTTCTAAGTGTTGCAATTGACGTGGCGTCAGTTGCAACACGATGGGCAGGGCCAAACGAGCTGATTCAGTCGCAAGGGCTTCGAGTCTTTTTTCAGTTTGGTCCCACAAATGACAGGCCTGCTCGGGCGTGATGTTTTTGGCGGCCAGGCCTTGTGTTTGAACCAATAAATTGGCCAGCGGGGCCAGCTCTTCTTTGCGGTGCCAAGACTGCAAGGACTTCAAGGCCACTTTGGTGTCTGCGGCCTGCTTGTCATTGAAATTGGCGTAGTTGTCCAGCCACCAAGAACTGATTTCTGGCAGCTGGTTGTAGCCAAATTTAATGCTGCTGCAACCACCCAAAACGGCACTCAGTCCCAAAGCGGCCAAAGAAGCCGCGATAATTCGGAGCCAGAAGGAAATTTTCGCCATGTCGGACACCTCTACAAACCAATCTACATTGTCACCCCAACTGCCATTGGACGTTGTTGTCATGGCTGCCGGTAAGGGTACTCGCATGAAAAGTCGCTTGCCCAAAGTGCTGCAGCGCTTGGCCGGCAAGCCTTTGTTGGGGCATGTGCTCGACACGGCTTCTTTGTTGCAAGCGCGCTCAGCGGTGGTTATCACGGGCCATGGCGCAGAAGAAGTCGAAGCCGCTGTGGTCAAACGCAACACGGGCCTGCCCGTTAAATTTGTGCGCCAAGAGCCTCAGTTGGGAACCGGCCATGCCGTACAGCAAGCCGTGCCCGTGTTGGCGGACGATGGCTTGGTGGTGGTCTTGTCGGGCGATGTGCCCCTGACCCAAGCTGAAACCTTGACGGCATTGATGGCCTGCGTGCAGGGTTCGTCTGGCCAGCCTTATCGCTTGGCCTTGCTCACTCTGGAAATGTCAGATCCAACTGGCTATGGCCGCATTGTCCGAACCGCCCATGGCGACACTGTGCAGGCCATCGTCGAACAAAAAGATGCATCGCCCGAGCAGCTCAAAATTCAAGAGGTGTACAGCGGCATCATGGCAGTGCCTGCCAAGCAACTCAAAGTTTGGCTGGCCAAACTGGACAACCAAAATGCGCAAGGTGAGTACTACCTCACAGATGTTGTCAAATGGGCCGTCGCAGACGGGGTCGATGTGGTGGCGCATCGCATACAAGACGAAGTTCAAGTGACGGGTGTCAACAGCCCTCAACAGCTGGCGCAATTGGAGCGGGCGTATCAATTGCAAAAAGCCAATGAGTTGATGGTGCAAGGGGTTCGTTTGGCAGATCCAGCACGACTCGATCTCCGTGGCAACTTGACTTGCGGTACAGATGTTGAAATTGATGTGAACTGCATTTTTGAAGGCAGCGTTCGCTTGGGGGATGGCGTACGGATTGGACCCAACTGCGTCATTGCCAATGCCGACATTGCCGCAGGTGCCGTGGTGCATGCTTTCACGCACATTGACGGCGAAAAGGCCGGCGTGACGGTGGGCGAGGGCGCACTCATTGGGCCTTTTGCACGCCTCAGACCTGGCGCCCAATTGGGCCCAGAAGTGCACATCGGTAATTTTGTGGAAGTCAAAAATTCCACCTTGGCCAAAGGCGCCAAAGCCAATCATTTGGCCTACTTGGGCGATGCCACTGTGGGTGAGCGCGTCAACTACGGCGCAGGCAGCATCACAGCCAATTACGATGGCGCTAACAAACACCGAACCATCATTGAAGACGATGTGCACATTGGTAGCAATTGCGTTTTGATTGCGCCGGTCACCATTGGTGCGGGGGGTACTGTGGGTGGCGGCTCAGCCATTTCCAAAAATACAGCGCCTGGCGCATTGAGCGTGGCGCGCGGTCGTCAGACCAGTATTGCCGATTGGCAGAGACCCAAGAAGAAGTCGACTTAAACGCTAGCAGGCAATGGAATTTCAGTCCCAAACTTAGCCCGTTTGACGCTGAAAAATGCCTTGACGTTTCGAACATTGGCGTCTTGTGTCAGAAGCCTTTGCGTGAATGCCAAATAAGCGGGCATGTCGGCCAGTTGGGTGACCAACACAAAATCGGGCCCGGGTGAAACACGCCAACACTGCTGAACAGCAACTTCTTGCACGGCACGTTTTTCGAAGGCCGCTAGCCATTCTTCGCCTTGTTTGTCCAAGCTGACTTCAATGATGGCGGTCACACTGTGCCCAAGGTGCTGACTCAATTTGTTGGCCGACAAAATGGCCACTTGCTTTTCAATCCAAGCTTCTTGTTGCAGACGTTTGGTGCGCCTAAGGCAGGTTGGGGGCGAGATATTGAGTTTTTCTGCCAAAGCGATGTTGCTGATGCTGGCATCTGTTTGCAAGACCGATAGAAGTTGCAAATCGATGGCGTCAAGTGCGTTGGCTGAAATAGACTTAAAACTAGACATTTTTATAGAATAAATATTTCGTAAATGTGTATTAATTGAAATAATAAACCATTCAATGATAATTATGAAATATTATTTCTTTTATTAAGTTAATTATTTGTAGTAATTTCAAAACAAGAAGCCTAAGATTCCGCCAAATTCAATTTGAGGGGAAGTTTATGTGCGGCATTGTGGGTGCAGTTTCAGACAGAAATATCGTTCCAATCTTGGTTCAAGGTTTGCAGCGCTTGGAATACCGCGGCTATGACTCATGTGGCGTCGCCATTCACGAAGCTTCATTGAGCCGCACGCAGGGCGGCCTCAAGCGTGCACGCAGTACCGCTCGTGTTTCAGAATTGATGACGCAAATTGAAACTGATCATTTGGAAAGCGGAACGGGCATTGCACACACCCGTTGGGCAACGCATGGTGCCCCAGCGGTACACAATGCGCACCCCCATTTCAGCCCTGGCCCCGGCAATTTGGACAGCTTGAATGGCAAGCCTGGCAGGGTGGCTTTGGTGCACAACGGCATCATTGAAAACCACGACGAACTGCGTGCCAAATTGCAAGCCAAAGGCTATGTCTTCAGTAGCCAAACCGATACGGAAGTGATCGCGCATTGGGTGGACAGCGTGTATGACGGCGATTTGTTTGAAGCCGTCAAGCGCACCGTTCAAGAATTGAAAGGCGCTTACGCCATTGCGGTGTTTCACAAAGATGAGCCGCAACGCGTGGTGGGCGCGCGTGCAGGTTCACCGCTAATTTTGGGCGTCGGCACATCGCATCACGAAAACTTTTTGGCCAGTGACGCGATGGCCTTGGCGGGTGTCACAGACCAAATTGTTTACCTTGAAGAAGGTGACTTGGTTGATATTCAGCTGGGCAAATATTGGATTGAAGACAGACTGCATCAGCGAGTGGAACGACCCGTTAAAACAGTTCATGCACACAGCGGTGCTGCAGAACTAGGTCCCTATCGCCATTACATGCAAAAAGAAATTTTTGAACAGCCTCGCGCTATTGCAGACACCTTGGAAGGCGTTGAACACATCGTGCCAGAGTTGTTTGATGGCTTGAACGGCAGCCCCAATTCAGAGAATGCCTTTAAGGTTTTCAAAGAAATCGACAAGGTATTGATCTTGGCGTGTGGCACCAGTTACTACAGCGGCTGCGTGGCCAAGTACTGGTTGGAGTCTGTGGCACAAATTCCGTGTCAGGTAGAAATTGCCAGCGAATACCGTTACCGTGATTCAGTGCCCGACCCCAAAACATTGGTGGTCACCATTACCCAATCGGGCGAAACGGCTGACACGTTGGCGGCTTTAAGACACGCGCAAAATTTGGGCATGCACCATACGTTGACCATTTGCAATGTGGCCACATCGGCCATGGTGCGAGAATGCAAATTGGCCTATGTCACGCGCGCAGGCACCGAGATTGGTGTGGCATCAACCAAGGCTTTTACCTCCCAATTAGCAGGCCTGTTCTTGCTGACCTTGGCCTTGGCACAAAGCAAAGGCCGCTTGAGCGAAGCCGACGAAGCCATGCACCTCAAAGCCATGCGTCACTTGCCTGCAGCCTTGCAGGCGGTGCTGGCTTTAGAGCCGCAAATTATCAGTTGGTCACATGAGTTTGCGTCCAAAGAAAACGCTTTGTTTTTGGGCCGCGGTACGCACTATCCCATTGCTTTGGAAGGTGCGCTCAAGTTGAAAGAGATTACGTACATTCACGCGGAAGCCTATGCGGCGGGCGAGCTCAAGCATGGCCCCTTGGCATTGGTCACCGGCGAAATGCCTGTGGTCACGGTGGCGCCCAACGATGCTTTGCTGGAAAAACTCAAAAGCAATATGCAAGAAGTGCGCGCGCGCGGCGGTGTGCTGTATGTGTTGGCCGACAGCGACACGCACATTTCAAGCAGTGAAGGTGTGAATGTGATTCGCATGCCAGAGAACTATGGCGTTTTGTCTCCAATTTTGCATGTGGTACCTTTGCAGTTGTTGGCGTATCACACGGCTTGTGCGCGGGGCACAGATGTGGACAAACCACGTAACTTAGCGAAGAGCGTCACTGTGGAGTGATTATTTACAAATGCAAACAACCATCGGCCTCATCGGCCTTGGCGTCATGGGTGAAAACTTAGCCCTTAATTTAGAACGTCACGGCTTTAGCGTCACAGGCTTTGATTTAGACGAAAACAAACGCAACAGTTTTGCAAAACGCACCGAAGGATTAAAGGCAGGGGCCGCTCATTCATTGAAAGAGTTGGTCGCCAGTTTGCAAATGCCCCGACGCCTCTGGCTCATGGTGCCCGCCGGTGCACCGGTGGATGCCGTGATCAGTGAATTGCGCCCCTTGCTGTCTCCAGGTGATGTGGTCATCGATGGTGGCAACACCTTGTACCGTGACACCCAGCGCAGAATGGAAGCGCTCGAAGGCAGTGGCATTTTGTATGTGGGATCAGGCGTCAGTGGTGGCGAAGAAGGTGCTTTAAGAGGCCCCGCATTGATGCCAGGTGGCAGCTCAGAAGCTTGGCCTCTGGTGCGTCCGTTTTTACAAGCCATTGCTGCCAAAGCTGACGACGGCCAACCCTGTTGTGAATGGATGGGGCCGGGTGGTGCTGGTCACTTTGTCAAAATGGTTCACAACGGCATTGAATATGCCGACATGCAAATGATTTGTGAAGCTTATGCTCTCATGAAAAATCTAGGCATGACGGCCGCGCAAAAAAGTGCAGTGTTTCGAGAATGGGGTCAAGGTGCCTTGGGCAGCTATTTGATCGACATCACGGCCGATATCTTGGCGCACGAAGATCCTGAAACAGGCAATGCTTTGGTGGACATGATTTTGGACACAGCGGAGCAAAAAGGCACAGGCAAGTGGACCAGCCAAATTGCATTAGATTTGGGCGTCAGTGCCCCCACCATTGCCGATGCTGTGTTTGCGCGCACCATGAGTTCGATTCAGCCCGAGCGAGTGCTTGCCTCCAAAATACTGAAAGGGCCCCAGCCTCAAGCCGTTCCGAACTTAGAGCAGGTCTTGCCCAAGATTCAGAAGGCTTTGTTGGCCGCCAAAATTTGTGCGTATGCACAAGGCTTTGCCTTGATCAAGGCCGGCGACAAAGAGCACGATTGGCAATTGCCCATGGACAAAGTGGCCTCGGTGTGGCGCGCAGGTTGTATCATTCGCGCCCGTTTGCTGGAAGACATTCGCCGTGCGTTTGCCAACAAACAAGATCTCAGCAATTTGCTAGTAGACGATCACTTTTCAAGTGTCATGGCCGAGTGTCAACAAGACCTGCGCGAAGTGGTGGCCATGGCGGCCATGTACGGTGTGGCAGTCCCAGCATTCATGAGTGCCTTGAGTTATTACGACGCCTACCGAACCGAGCGTTTGCCTGCCAATTTGCTGCAAGCTCAGCGCGATTATTTTGGTGCGCACACTTACCAGCGATTGGACAAGCCGGGTAAGTTTCACACGCAATGGCCGAAGGCGCCCCACACATGAACGTCAACCTTGATTTGGTTGCAGCCATGGCCATGTTTGCCTTTGTGACCTCCGTCACGCCAGGGCCCAACAACATGATGCTGTTGGCCTCCGGTGTGAATTTCGGTGTCAAGCGCACATTGCCGCATTGGCTGGGTGTATCACTGGGCCATTTTGTGATGTTGTTGTTGGTCGGAGCAGGACTTGAGCGCATTTTGAATGCGTACCCCTTTGTCTATCAAGTGATGAAAGTCTTGGGGTTTGCCTACTTGGTTTATTTGGCCTGGGGTGTCGCGCGCAGTGGTGCGCCAGAACGCAATGGCGAGGAAAGCACGCAGCCCATCAGCTTCATGGGTGCGGCGGCTTTTCAATGGGTCAATCCTAAAGCGTGGATCATGTCGATTGGCTATTTCAGCAACTACATGCCGACAGATGCATCACTCACTTTTGTGGTGCTAACTTGCTTGATGTTCAGTGCCATCAATTTTCCAAGTGTGGGTCTGTGGGTGTGGCTGGGCGCCAAGCTAGAACATTTTTTGCAGCAAGACACAAAGCGCAAAATTTTCAATGCGACCATGGCCGTCTTGCTGGTGGTCTCCATGATTCCTGTTCTGTTTGTCTAACTGAGCCATTGAACTCAGGTTGTTTCAGTTAGGCCGACGCCACAATGGCTTTGGCCAACGCCTCTGCCACTTTAATGCCATCGACGCCTGCCGACAAGATACCACCGGCATAACTGGCACCTTCACCTGCTGGGTAAAGTCCATGGGTATTCAAGCTTTGGTAGTTGTCACCACGGGTCATTTTGAGCGGTGAAGATGTTCGAGTTTCAACACCAGTCAGCACGGCATCTTGCATGTCGTAGCCCTTAATCTTGCGCCCAAATACAGGCAAGGCTTCGCGCATGGCTTGCACGGCAAAAGCAGGCAGCACTTGCGATAAATCTCCCAAGCTCACCCCTGGTTTGTAGGAGGGCTGCACCGCACCAAAATCTGTAGAAGCACGCGCTTGCAAAAAGTCACCCACCAGTTGCCCAGGTGCGGTGTAATTTTGACCGCCAGCCACATAGGCTTTTGATTCAAGTTGTCGCTGAAACACAATGCCCGACAGCGGGTGATAAACCTTCGGCGTTTGCTTGGCCATGGCTTGCGCTTGCGTGGCCCATTTCAAGCCATCGACTTCGCCAAAGGCGTCTTGCCATGCAGCCACGTCGATTGGGTAATCTTCTGGGTCAATGGCAACCACCATGCCGGCGTTGGCATTGCGCTCGTTGCGAGAGTACTGACTCATGCCGTTGGTGACCACGCGACCTGCTTCGCTGGTCGCTGCCACCACAGTGCCGCCGGGGCACATGCAAAAACTGTAAACCGCACGGCCGTTTTGCGCATGGTGAACCAGTTTGTAATCGGCCGCGCCCAGTAAGGGATGGCCTGCATGGCGCCCCCATCTTGCCGCATCAATCACGCTTTGCGGATGTTCAATGCGCACGCCAACTGAGAATGCCTTGGATTCCATGTAAACACCGCGCTCATACAGCAAGGTAAAGGTATCGCGTGAGCTGTGTCCCAAGGCCAGCACCACATGCTGAGTGGCCAAGTGTGAGCGTTCCCCTGTGTTGCGATCTTGCATGTGCAAGCCGGTCACCTGACGGCCGTGCTCAGTGGTTTCAATGTCAATGTCGACAACGCGTTGTTCAAAACGAACTTCACCGCCCAAGGCAATGATTTGCTCGCGTAAATTTTCAACCACCTTGACCAATTTGAAGGTGCCAATGTGTGGATGCGCTGCAAACAAAATGTCACTGGGGGCACCTGCTTGCACAAACTCGTTCATGACCTTGCGGCCTAAATGTCGCGGATCTTTAATTTGGCTGTAAAGCTTGCCATCAGAAAAGGTGCCTGCACCGCCTTCGCCAAATTGCACATTGCTTTCGGCGTTGAGTGTTTTTTTGCGCCACAAACCCCAGGTGTCTTTGGTGCGCTGTCTGACGGGGCTGCCGCGTTCTATGACGATGGGCTTGAAGCCCATTTGCGCCAAGCTCAAGGCTGCAAAGATACCGCAAGGACCGAACCCCACCACCACAGGTCGTTCGCCTTCTTGCGTGCCAAAATTGGCGGGTGCATGACAAGGCGCTTGCCAAGTCATGTTGGGCGTGGCTTGAATGTGGGGGTTGCCTGAAAACTGGTTCAGAAGCCTTGCTTCAGTGGCAACGTCTTTCAAGGTGATGTCAACAATGAAGACGGCCAACAAATCTGCTTTGCGTGCATCAAAGCTGCGTTTGAAAACATGCAGCTGGTCGATTGCCGCGCCATCAATGTCCAACGCTTTTGCAGACAGCTTTCGCAAAGCTTCTTCGGGGTGAGGCGGAGGAATGCGATCTTCGTCAGTTTCTGACGGGGCATCTGAGGCACGTCGCACTTCAACCGGCAATGCGGTCAAGGGCAGTTTGAGTTCTGAAATTCGAATCATGGCGCTTGGTGGTTGGGCTTGTGGTTATCAAGCAGACCTGCCAATTATCGCGCGAGATGCAAAGCAAGGAAACCCTGCTGTGCATCCATCATTCCGGAAGATTTAGCTTGGCAGGAAGCCTTCAATTGATAAATAACGCTCGCCTGTGTCGTAGTTAAAGCCAAGCACGGTGGCACCTGGTGGCAACTCTTTCAATTTTTGAGCAATGGCGGCCAAAGTGGCGCCGGAAGAAATACCCACCAACAAACCTTCTTCACGCGCAGAGCGGCGTGCGTATTCACGAGCCTCTTCAGCTTCTACTTGAAT
>CALPYQ020000027.1 GCA_943327965.2 Singulisphaera sp. GP187 | reverse complement strand
CGTTATTTTCAAAGCAATCTGGGTAGATGCCCTGAACCTGAACGACCCTGAAGTGCTGACAAGTGTTTTAACCAAAGCTCAATTTGACCCCGCTGAACTTCTTGCGTTGGCAAATGAACAAGCAACCAAAGACAAGCTCAAAGACGTGACCACACAAGCCGTTGAGCGAGGTGTCTTTGGTGCTCCCACCTTCTTTGTAGGAACGCAAATGTATTGGGGGCAAGACCGAATTGAACAGCTTAAGTTGGCACTCATATCAAGTTAATGTTGATCTGACCCCAATTAAGGAGATTTTTGTGCGGATTGCTAGGATCTTGAAGCGGGTTATTGCTTAGTTATTCGCATAGGCTGTACCGCATAAAAATGCCATAATTTCGGACTTGTGTCACGCCTTAGGGTGGAGAATTATTCATGAATCAAGCTCAGTTCAAGCACCGTCGTTTGCTCACTCAATGGATTTTTGGTTCTTTTGTGACTGCCCATTTAATGGGTGCCGCATTTGCCCAATCGACTGCCCCCAATTTTCCCAGCAAACCCGTTCGCATCATCGTGCCACAAACGCCAGGCGGCGCCTCTGACGCATTGGCGCGAATCGTTGGCCAAAAGCTGTCTGAAAAATGGGGTCAACCTGTGGTGATCGAAAATCGGCCAGGTGCAGGCGGCAATATTGGCATGGATGCAGTGGCAAAAGCACCAGGCGATGGCCATACGTTGCTCATGTCTTATGTGGGCTCACACGCCATCAACCCCAGCATTTACAGCAAGCTGCCATTTGATCCCGAAGCCGATTTTGTGGCGGTGGCCACACTGGCCAATGTCCCCTTTGTGGCGGCTGTCAATGCAGCTGTACCCGTCAACAACATGAAGGCTTTGGCTGCCTATGCAGGACAAAAACCTGTTGCATTTGGTTCAGCAGGCAACGGGTCAGTGAACCATTTGCTTGGTGAAATGTTCAACACAGCCAGTGGCGCCAAAATGCAGCACATCCCATACAAGGGTGCTGCGCCAGCATTGACAGACTTAATTTCAGGACAAATTCAAGTGGTGTTCACCAGTTTACCTTCGGTGGCACAGCACATACGAGCCGGTACCGTCAAGGGTTTGAGTGTGACGGGCTCCAAGCGATCGGCAGCCTTCAAAGACATTCCGACCATTGCTGAATCTGGGTTCCCTGGATTTGTGATCAACCCTTGGTTTGGCTTGTTTGCCTCTAAGGGAACACCTGCCAATGTGGCCCGACAAATCAATGCAGACGTTAAAAAGGTGATGGAAGACAAGGAGCTACAGGACAAATTTGCAGCGGTCGGTGCAGAGCCTTTTGAGACCACCCCGCAAGAGTTCCAAGCCATCCTCAGCGCCGATATCAAAACTTGGGCGGCAGTCGTAAAAAGTTCTGGTGCAACTGCAGATTAATTTAGTTCGAGACCTTTGGATATGAAAATAAAAAGAATTGCTGGCGCTTTGGGCGCAGAAATTTCTGAGATTGACTTAACGCAACCTCTATCTCCTGATTTAACCCAAGAAATACGAAACGTTTTTTTAAAAAACAGCGTCATTTTTTTGCGTCATCAACCGCTTACCTCACAACAGTTCATGAACTTTGCCAAGGCAATGGGTGAGCCTATTGAGTATCCATTCGTCAAAGGATTTGCAGAATTTCCTCAAATCATTGAAGTTAAAAAGTTGGAGCACGAAAAAGTCAACTTTGGTGGTGTGTGGCACTCTGACACCACTTATTTAGAAAAGCCGCCCATGGGTTCCATGTTGCTTTCGAAAGAAATTCCGCCCTATGGTGGAGATACTTTGTTCGCTTGCCAATATGCCGCTTACGAAGCCTTGTCCGACACCATGCAACGGTTGTTGGACGGATTGCAGGGCTTGAATACTTCTGCCAAAGCTGATGTCTCTAAAACCAGAGAAGATCGCATCAAGTCTGACGGGAATGAATCTTCACCTAAAAGTTTTAGCAGCGCTCATCCTGTCGTGCGGACTCATCCTGAAACAGGGCGCAAGGCGCTTTATGTCAACGTGGCACATACCGCAGGCATTGAAGGCTTGTCCGATAAGGAAAGCGCATCATTGCTGTCATTTTTATTTGAGCATCAAGTTAAGCCCGAGTTCACATGCCGTTGGGCTTGGGAATCTGACGCACTGGCGTTTTGGGACAATCGCTGTACTCAGCACAATCCGGTTAACGACTACCACGGTTTTCGACGAGTCTTGCACCGTATTACCTTGCAAGGCGATACGCCAGTTTAATGAATTGATGCCTAATTGACTTTGAATAAGCCACCTGTCTCTGATGATGTCCCTGCCTTTTTATTAAGGGGCAATCGGTTCAAGCCACTGACATGGGAAACCATGTCGACTGAACAACAACAAATGACTCGTGCAGTTTTGGGGGGTAAGCGTGGCAACATGCAAGGTCCCTACAACGTGCTTCTAAGAAGTCCAGAAGTAGGACATCTGGCGCAGGACTTTGGTGCGCACACTCGCTTCAATTCATCTTTGCCCCTTGCACTCAATGAGTTGGCCATCTTATTGATGGCGCGTGAATGGACGGCTCAATTTGTATGGTGGGCGCATCGCAGAATTGCAGAAGATGCAGGGCTGCCGACTGACCTCATTCAAGCGATTTCAAATCAAACGCATAAACCCAACAACTTGACGCCTGATGTCAATGCAGCCTATGAATTCTGCAATGAGTTAATTCAAACTCGAAAAGTCAGCGATTTGACTTATGCGGAGCTTGTAAAGCATTTTGGTGAACGCGGAGTTGTCGACCTCATGGCCACCATGAGTTATTACACCTTAGTCTGTATGTCACTCAATGTTGATATGTATCCCCTGCCAGATGGCGTAGAGCCAGAGTTGGCTGCCAAACAATAATTGGCCTTGCGATCCTCAAGACTCGCCAAGTGCCCGTAAGACTTTTACAAACTGCTTGGGCAAAGCTTGATTCATATCGGTCTCATCCAGCGAATCAATGACATGGTTTAGTTTGCGCTCAACGATGCGCCTAAGCCTGTAGCGGGCCCGATCAATTTGAATTTTTTGTTGTGCGCCAGTCGTTAGAAGCCATTTTTGATGACAGTCTATTTCATCTGACAATGCAGCCAAGCTCTCAGGTTTTGAATTTGAAACCATCAATACTTTAGGACGCCATTGTGTGTCAGACAATTTACGCAACGCATTGATTCTTTCAATGTCTGCGGCTGTACGATCTGCACCCGAAAGATCAGATTTGTTGACCACAAAAATGTCTGGCATTTCCATGATGCCCGATTTCATTGCCTGAACCATGTCGCCGCTATTGGGAAGCAGGACCAAGATTAATGTGTCGACTTGCAATCGGACTGCATATTCGGCTTGTCCAACCCCCACTGTTTCTAAGACGACTTCATCAAACTCAAAGCTGTCCATGAGGTCTAGCATTTCTGGAAGATTGTCGGTCAGTCCGTCAGCGGTACTTCGTGAACCTAATGACCGAATAAAAAGTTCAGCGCTTCCAGGTAACTCGTCCATGCGAATGCGATCGCCCAAAATTGCACCACCTGATTTGGGGCTGCTTGGGTCGATGGCCAATACGCCTAGGCGTTTGGCGTTGGCTTCATATTGGATGCGGTGCATGGCAAGTTTACCGCCCAGTGTACTTTTCCCTGCGCCTGGCGCACCTGTAAGGCCAATGCGTTGTGCCTGTTGTTGGGCAGCGCCAGATGGTATTTTGTTCAGCATGTCATGCGCACTGGCATTGGCCAACTCGGTCAATTGACGACCCAAGGCGAAGCGATTGAGTGGTGACCGCTGCTTTGAGTCGTTCAAGCCAAGGACTCCTTGGTCTTTCCCAAAATAACATCATGATGCTCATTGAGCAGAGGGGGTAAACGGTACTGTGGTTCGTAATCGTTGAATCGCATTAGACTGCCAATGGCTCGCAAAGGATAGCTGGACTCGCCTTTGTCATTGACCAAGTTGACCACCAACCCGCGTTCCGCGGTCAGTGCACTGTCCAGGGCTTGCTTGAATGTGCTGACTTCAGAAACCACCAGCCCTAGAGGTGCCAAGCGATTGACCCAAGATTGCGCACTTTGCGTTATCAAAACGGACATGATGGCCGTCAGTACAAAGTCTCTGTTTTCACGCCTTGAAGCCATGGTGGCAAAACGTTCATCTATCAGCCATTCTGGTTTATCAATTTCACGGCAGAATTTTTCCCAAAATTTGTCATGGGTAATGAAAAGAGTCAACCAACCGTCTGCTGTTGGAAAAATTTGGGCGGGTACCATGTAAGGGTGAGAAGAGTTTGCGTACCGTTTGACTTCTTCATCTGCATTGAGAGACGCCCCTACTAAATAGTTAAGTTGCGACAACATCACGTCATACATTGCCACATCCACTTGACCCCCTTTGCCTTCCACAATTTTTGCCAGAAGTCCCATGGCTGCCACCATGCCAGCTGAGTTGTCTACGGCCGAGTAGCCCGTCTTGGTAGGTGGAGAAGTCGGGTCGCCAGTGAGCGACATGATGCCCGTCAGGGCTTGTATCACATAGTCATATGCTGGATTTTCTGAATAGGGCCCCTCTAGCCCATACCCAGTCAGTGCAACGCACACAAACTTCTGATTGTGTGGGCCAAGGCTGTCGTAGGTTAGCCCCAATTTTCGAATCGCTGCAGGGCGCAAATTGGTGATCAATGCATGAGATTTAGAAACTAATTTTTCAAGTTCTTGGCGACCTTGTTGGCTGGCCAGATCCAACACGATACTTTGCTTGCTTCTGTTTAAGCTTGCAAAGTAGGCATTGTGAGGACCAATAAAGTGAGGGCTGACGTGGCGCGCAATGTCGCCTTCGAGAGGCTCTATTTTGATGACTTCTGCGCCCATGTCGGCCAGCAACAAGCCGCAATAAGGTCCAGCCAACATGTGCCCAACTTCAATGATGCGAATGCCAGCCAGTGGACCTCCGCCAAAACTAGCTTGTTGTGTCATGAAAGTTGAACCGCCAGTTCTTGCACGACTTCTTCCAAGGACATGTCGGCAGTAAATACTGCTGCAACGCCAAGCAGGCTGAGATATTCATGATCTGATTTGGGAATGGTGCCGCCCACAAAAACCTTAACGCCTTCAGCGTTGAGGTTTTTCAATTCCGCCATCACGTTTTCCACCAATTCTTTATGACTGCCTGACAAAATGCTAAGCCCGACGGCATCGACGCCTTCGTCAATTGCAACCTGTGCAATTTGTAACGGGCTGCGTCGCAGACCCGTATAGATCACTTCAGCACCTGCATCACGCAAAGTGAGAGCAATTATTTTTGCGCCAATGTCATGACCATCGAGTCCTGGTTTACCAATCAATATGCGCCGCCCAGCCAATGGCGTTGGATTTGTAATGTTGTTCATAAGTTAACTGGCTCCTGAAATTCGCCCCATTCTTTTTTCAGACATGCCACCATCTCTCCAACGGTTGCGTAGGCATGGCAACAATCCACGAGGTAAGGCATGACATTGACTTTGTCATCTGCTGCTGCTTTGGCGAGTTGGATCAATGTCTCTTCAACTTTCGTTTGATCGCGTGTAGACAGCGTACGTTCAAATTTTTCTAAGGCGCGCTGTGCGACAGTGGGGTCGAGTTTGAAAACTTCGCCCACACCAACGTCTTCATCGGCTTTGCGAAAATGATTTTGACCAACCACTACGTTTTTGCCACTGTCTGTGTCTATCTTTCTTTCTAAGCCCCGCTTGGCCAATCGGAGTTGTAGCCAACCCTCTTCGATGGCTTTGGTCACGCCGCCGTAGGCATCAATTTCATCCATGATGCCCAAGATGGTTTCTTCCATTTTGTCGGTGTATTTTTCAAGTACGTAGCTACCGCCTAAGGGGTCAACACTCCGTGCAATACCTGACTCATAAGCAATGATTTGTTGTGTTCGCACAGCCAGTTCAGCACTGAATTCAGTCGGAATTTGAAAGGCTTCGTCCATTGCACATGTGAAAATAGACTGAGCACCGCCAAATACTGCGGCCATGGTTTCAACAGCCACACGTACCACATTGTTGTAGGCTTGTGGCGCTACCAAAGACGAGCCACCGCAGACCACACCAAATCGAAAGTGCTGGGCTTTAGGATCTTGCGCGCCATAGCGCTCCTTCATGAGCTTGGCCCAAATTCGGCGCCCAGCACGAAACTTGGCTATTTCTTCAAAGAAGTCCATGTGAACGTAAAAGAAAAAAGACAAGCGCTTGGCAAATTTCTCGATGTCACCACCTCGGCTGTTCAATTCATCAACATACGCTAAGCCATTGGCTAAGGTGTAGGCCATTTCTTCAGCGGCCGTTGCGCCAGCATCTCTAACGTGTGCGCCCGCAATGCTGATTGGATTGAAACGAGGCGTTTCGTCATTGGAATACAAAATGGAATCTGCAATGAGGCGCATGGACGGCTTCACTGGAAAAATCCATGTACCGCGTGCTACGTACTCTTTCAAAATATCGTTTTGAATGGTGCCCGTTAGTTTGGAGCGGGGTACGCCTTGCTTGTCTGCCACCGCCAAGTACATGGCGTAGATGATGGCAGCAGTGCCATTGATTGTGAAGGACGTAGATATTTTGGAGAGATCCAAATCCTTAAACAGAATTTCTGCTTCTGAAAGATTGGACAGTGACACCCCTACTTTGCCAATCTCTGGTTTGGCCATCGGATGGTTGGGGTCGTAGCCACACTGCGTAGGTAAATCGAGCGCCACCGACAAACCAGTTTGACCTTGTTCCAAAAGAAATTTGTAACGCTCATTGGACTCTTCAGCAGTACCAAAGCCTGAGTACTGTCGGATGGTCCACAAACGCCCCTGATATCCATCTGGAAAAATGCCGCGTGTAAAAGGGTACTCACCAGCCTTGCCAATGTTGGCTGCGTTCACATCGCTTGCGTCAACGATTGCTGGAATTTCAATGCCGCTTCGACTGACTTTGTCGAGTTGAGGTTCAGAAAATGATGCCATTGCTGTTGACCCTTAAAGATATCGATGGATTTAGGCGTTGGATTTTTTGAGAAGTTTTTCTGCTGCTGCCCAATGGTCGTCATGCAACCATGTGCGCATCAAGTGTTGCTGCTCGATGTCACGATGTTCAGCCCAACTTGCGTTTGAACGTGCTGCCATAGCTTGCGCTTTGATGCCTCGCAGCACGTGCGTTGAGCAATGGTTCAGTGGCTTTAAAAAGGCGTGAATGTCTGCCCCGTCAGTCCCATCAGAAAGGATGGCATCTGCCAAACCCCAGATTTGAGCGGTATGTGCATCAATCAGTTCGCAGCGTGTCATCATGCGCATGGCGCGAGCAGGACCTACCAGTTTGAATAAATCGGGGCCACCACCCCAAGCGGAGGTAATCGCTAGCCTGGCTTGGATATAGCCAATGTGGGCATGGGATGCCATGAGGCGCATGTCGCATGCGGCTGCCAACTCGCCACCTCCGCCAATGGCATTGCCGTTGAGCACTGCAATGACCGGAACAGGACATTGGCGGATGGCTTGAAGAGAAACAAAGGCGTCGGTCATCATGTCCTGGACGGCTTGTTCATCACGAACCGTAGAAAGTTCGCGCAAATCACCCCCTGCCGCAAAATATTGATCACCAGTACCTGTGATGACGATGTACCTCACATGCGCTTGTTGACCAAACGATCGAACTTGGGTGGCCAGGTCCAAAAGTACCTGTCGTGCCAGTGCGTTGTGCTTTTCAGGTCGATCGATAGTGAGCCAAACAGCGCCCTCAGGTGTTTCTCGCACCTGAATATGACTTGCTTGAACTGGAGCGTTTGCGGGTAAATTTGTAGCTTGCATGCGGTCGGATGGTATAGTGAATAAATTCATTAATAAGAATAATTATTCAGATAGTCGAACAAATTAAATTTATATGATCGAAAAATCAACATATCAAGTAGTTGTTCCAAATGCTGAACAAACTGGAAGCTCAAGTACTGCCGTCACAGCGGTGGGGCGCGTGTTGGACATCCTGGATGCGTTTCAGCGGGTTCAAAAACCGCTGTCCCTGACGGAGTTGGCCGAGATCACGGCCATTCCCAAAAGCAGTTGTCACGCCATCGTGGCTACACTCATTGCACGGGGTTATGTTTATTCACTCACAAGGCCGCGTGCGTTGTATCCAACAAGGCGTTTGCTGGATGTGGCTCGCGATATACATGCGCATGACCCCTTTGTTGAAAACGTCATCCCGCTGCTGGAGCAACTTCGTGACAACACCCAAGAGACAGTTATTTTGGGTAAACGGCAAGGGAGCGCCATCATTTATTTACAAGTGTTTGAAAGCCTCCACTCCATTCGTTACTCTTCAAAATCTGGTGAGTTCAAGCCCTTGCACTCAAGCGCTATTGGTAAAGCCTTGTTGGGCAGTCTGAAGGAAGCTGAATTACGCGATCAACTCTTAGGTCGTGATTTGATGCGCATTACTCAGAACACCATCACGGAACCCGATGCGTTGATTTTTGATATTTTGGAGAGCAGGAAGCGTGGCTACTTTGTTACGCGTGGTGAAAACGTACCCGACGTATCGGCAGTTTCTGCTTTTTTGAATGTTAATTCAGAAACCTTGGCTGTAGCTGTTGCTGGACCGAGCCATCGCATGGACAACAAAGTCATTGAGCATGCACAGCAATTGTTATCTACCTGCGGAATGATATCTAGGCAATTGGCTTGGCGCTGATTGGCTAGACAATCTCAGTTGGGTGTGAGCACTACCCTGCCCACAGTTTTGCCTTGCTCTAAATCGCTCAAAGCCTCATTCACTTCACTCATGGGCCTGCGTGTGAGTGGAATGCCTGGCAGCTGACCATTTTTTGAAAACTCAACCAACTCTTTCAACTCATCCAGTGTGCCCACATGTGAACCACGAATGGTGAGATTGCGCGGGGAGAGTAATGGCAGCGCGATTTCTAAACTACCACCCATCAAGCCCACCACCACAATGACTGTCCCTTTGACAGCCACACCCATTGCAAGTGAAGCAGTGGTACCGCTGCCTACAAAGTCAATCACGCCACGAATGGGGCCACCCGCCGCAACTTTGAGTGCAGCTGCCGTGTCAGGCGTTCGATTGTCAAAAACAACATCGGCACCCTGTTGTTTGGCAGCTTCCAGTTTGATGGGGTCAATGTCGGCCACCACCAAGCCGGCCTTGGTGACCAACTTTGCTGCTGCCAAAGCTGAGAGTCCCAAACCACCCGCACCAATCAGCAAAATCCGATCGCTGGGTTTCATGGGGGGCATTTTTTTGAGAGCACCAAATGCAGTTAGGCCAGAGCAAGCCAACGTGGCTGACGCATGCATGTCTAGTTTGCCGATGTCAATCAAGTACCTGGCATCGGGAACCAACACATATTCGCTAAAACCACCATTGGCTTTTGCACCCAAGCTGCGTTGGGCTTCACAATCTGTATCACGAAGATCTTGGCAGGCATCGCATTTGCCACACCCAATCCATGGGTAGACCAACACATTGGCGCCAGTCCAAGTTTGCTTGACGCCCTCACCCACTTGGACCACTGTGCCAGCAATTTCATGTCCCAATGTCATGGGCATCTTGGCGCCATACTGCGCTGCCGTCAATCTTTTGCCGCCACCCAAATCGAAGTACCCATCGCGCAGGTGAATGTCGCTGTGGCACAAGCCAGCTGCCCCGACTTTCACCAACACTTCTTTTCCGTGGGGCACTGGCGTTTCGACTTGCCTTGCTTCCAGGGGCTGCCCCCAGTCTACGATCTGATAGCTCTTCATGTGCGTGTCTTTAAATTCAAAAACCAAATGCTAGCCACCTATGGGCCTGGGGACAAGTAGGATTTCCTTAACCGTTGTTCAGTGATTCCTTTAGATGGTTGGCCTGATGTCTCATTCTTGTCCGTGCATTGCCTGAACAACTCTTCAGGAAAACTGAATTCACATTGAGCAGCATTGTTTAGATACTGCCTGTGTCGATCTCTTGATGCAACATCGTACAGATCAATATTTGAAACTAAACAGGCGAAAAGATGAAAAAAGAAATTAAATCCTTGATAGGTACTTTTTTGAGCGCAGTGTTGCTGAGCATCAGCTTCAATGCTGCGGCCCAATCTTGGCCAACACGAACAGTGCGCTTGGTCATTCCTTTTGGTGCCGGCGGTACAGCGGATGTTACTGCGCGAGTCATTGCCCAAGACTTGTCACAAAGATGGGGTCAACAAGTATTGGTTGATAACAAGCCCGGTGGCGATACAGTAATTGCAGCAACCGAAGTTCAACGTGCAGCGCCTGATGGTTATACCTTGCTCATGGCGATCAACAGCACCTTAACTTTGACGCCCCATACGCTGGCCAAAGTTCCATATGATCCTGTGAGTGACTTTACATATGTGGGACAACTGACCTCAGTACCCATGTTGGTATTG
>CALPYQ020000026.1 GCA_943327965.2 Singulisphaera sp. GP187 | reverse complement strand
GAATTAGGGAAAACACCCAATAATTGAAATTTCTAAAGCTTCAAAATCTGTAGCTTTTCTACATATTGTGACTTTTGATTCCGCCGAATCCAAATGGGCTTGTTTATGAATACCTATGAATTCATTTTGCGACGTCTTGCGCTTCCTGTGCAAAAAATCATTCGCTCTTTGCTCATTGGGTTGCCCATTTTTCTGGGCGCTTGCGGCGGTTCGTCCAATTTAAATGGGAGTGCCATCGAGCCAGTCAATACGGGAAGCGCTTTGGAAGTGCCCGATTCAGGGGCGGTGAGTGTGGGCGCAGTTTCAAGCCCCTTGCCTGCTGGGTGGTGGAAGGGCGCGTTCATGCAGGTCTACGTGAGGGCCTATCAAGACAGCGATGGCGATGGCAAGGGCGATCTCAAGGGCTTGGTCCAACGCTTGGATTATTTGCAAGACCTTGGCGTCAAAGGACTTTGGCTGTTGCCTGTGACACAAAGTTCAGACCGCGACCATGGTTATGCCGTCAAAAACTATCGTGCCATCGAATCTGACTACGGCACGCAGGCTGACTTTGAGCTGCTCATCAGTGAAGCCCACAAGCGCGGCATTGGCGTCGTGGTTGATTTTGTGATCAATCACAGCAGCAATCAACACCCCTTGTTTTTGAATTCATCATCCTCGGCGATGAATGCCCAAAGAAATTATTTTGTTTGGCAAAACCCCAAGCCCAGCGGTTGGCAAATTTATGGACAAGACCCATGGCATGCCAGCAATTGGGCCAACGGTTTTTATTTTGCGGGTTTCTCAAACACCATGCCCGACTTCAATTGGCGAGCCGCGGAAGTTGAACAATTTCATCACGACAATTTGCGCTATTGGCTGAACAAAGGCGTCGATGGATTCAGGTTTGATGCTGTTGGTAATTTGGTTGAAAACAGTTCGACGGCGTGGGAAGTGCAGCCAGAAAATCATGCCATCATGAACAAGGTGCGGCAAACTTTGATGCAGTACAACCAGCGCTATATGGTGTGCGAGGCGCCGGCCAACTCGGGTGCATTTGCAGAGAACAGTTCGTGTGGCAGTGCGTTTGCATTTGATTTGTCGGGCTCAATTGTGGGCGCAGCCAAAGGCGATGTCAGCGCCATCCAAAAATTGGCAGACTATTACAAAACACGCACCAGCAATTTGGCACCATTTGTGTCTAACCACGATCGATTTGCAGGTGACAGGTTGTGGAATCAATTGCAAGGCAACGTGGCGCAATACAAATTGGCCGCAGCCAGCTACTTGCTGCTACCCGGCACCCCCTACATTTATTACGGCGAAGAAATTGGCATGGCGGCATCCGATACCTTGACAGGGGATTGGGCGCTGCGCACCCCCATGAGCTGGACCGCCGATGCCAGAGGCTTTAGCACGGGCAGTCCTTTTAGATCGCTGTCCAGCAACATCGGCACACAGAATGTGGCGCAACAACTCAATGACGCGGCATCGCTTCACCAGCACTACAAAAAGTTATTGGCCTTGAGAAATTCTCAAACGGCATTGAGCAGCGGAACCTACGAAGGTGCGTGGTCGCAACAAAAAACAATGGGCTTTCAGCGCGTAGCGGGCAATGAAAAAGTCATGGTCATTTTGAACTTTGACACCGCCAATGCCAATGTCAGCGTTGGCAGTTTGGTGCCGGGTGAAGTGTGGTCGGCCTTGGCAGGTTCGTCCAATGGCAGCACTGTGAATACAGCAGGCGTGATGCAATTCAGTTTGCCAGCCCAATCTTTTGCCGTCTTGAAGAAAAATTAAACAGCATGAAATTATCAAAATTGAACAAGGGCCTTTTGGGTATGCTGACGTTGGCAGTCCTGTTGGCTGGCGCGTCTTTCTTAAAACGCCAACCGCAGCCGCTGCAAGAGGGCTGGCATCACGGCGCCTTCATGGAAATTTTTGTGCGCAGCTACAAAGACAGCAATGGCGATGGCATTGGCGATTTGAAAGGCTTGATTCAATCCTTGGACCATTTGAAAGACTTGGGTATCAAAGGCATTTGGCTGATGCCTATTACAGCCAGCGCAGACCGAGACCATGGCTATGCCACCCGAGACTTTAGAAACATCGAGCCCGATTACGGCACGCTGGCAGATTTTGATGAGCTGATTAAAGAAGCGCACAAGCGCGGTATTGGCATCATCATGGACTATGTTTTGAACCACAGCGCCAAAGAGCATCCCTTTTTTGAAGACGCACTTAAAAATCCGCAAAGCCCTTATCGTCAGTGGTACGAGTGGCGTGAAGAAAAGCCCACGGGCTGGGACATCTGGGGCCGTGATCCATGGATTGCAACGGCCAACGGCAGCTACCTCGCCACCTTTGGCGCCCCCATGCCCGACTTTAATATGCGCAACCCTGAAGTGGTCAAGTACCACGAAGACAGCTTGAAGTTTTGGTTAGACCGCGGCATCGATGGTTTCCGTTTGGATGCGGTTCCTCACCTGATAGAAAACAATGCCAAAGACTGGAACGACCAGCCCGAAAGCCGTCAACTCACAGGTCAGTTCACACGCTTGATTAATTCCTACCCCAACAAGTATGTGGTGTGTGAGGCCACGGCAGAGCCCAAGGTTTATGCACGCACAGACATCTGCGGCGGCGCCTTTGCCTTTGGTTTGGAAAATCAAATTGCCAAGGCTGCCAAAGGCGAAACCGAAGCCATTCAAAAAGTGGCGGAGTACTACACACAAGCACCGCACACACTGGCCAGCTTCGCTTCCAACCACGACCAATTTGCGGGCAAGCGTTTGTGGGATCAAGTCACTGGCAACGAAGTGCAATACAAGTTGGCTGCTGCAACTTACTTGTTGTTACCCGGTACCCCTTTCATTTATTACGGTGAAGAAATTGGCATGGCGGGTGCCAAAGGATTGACCGATGACCCCTTCATTCGAGGCCCCTACAGTTGGCTGCCCAATGAAGCCACAGCAGGCTTTACCACGGGGCAACCTTATCGTGCAGTTTCTGGCAATGTTGGGACACACCATGCGCAGGCCCAAAAGGCCGCTACGGATGGCCTATGGTCTTTCTACCGTGACATGCTGGCGCTACGCAACACACGCACCTCACTGGCCAAAGGCAGCTATGAAGCAGCGCAGGCGCAAGGTCAAGTTTTGACTTACCAAAGAAAAGCTGGGCAAGAGCACAGTGTGGTGGTCATCAATTACGGCGCGCAAGCTGCGCCTGTTTCATTGGCGGGCATTGCCAACAACGTCACACTGCGTGCGCTCTACCCGTCCAAAGGTGTTGCCAATCAAAAGGGCGCGCAACTGACAGTGCCTGCGCAGTCGGTCCATGTTTTTGCTGTAGAAAAATAATGAAATTTTTAAACCTCAAAGCTTGGTCTGCCCTGTGTGTTCTGGTGCTCTGCAGCACCACCGCGGCACAGACCACTGCACCTAGCAGCAATGTGGCGCAAGGTACCAACGTCACTTGCCAAGCGGCACCTCAAGCTGTGCCGCCGCTTTATTTGCGCGGCAGCATGAATGGCTGGACAGCTCAAGACGACTTTGAATTTGTCTGGGATTGCAATGCGTTTTATTTGAACGTCAATTTACAAGGGGGTCATGAATTCAAAGTGGCCGATGCCAAGTGGCAAGCCACCAGCAGTTGGTCAATGCCCGACCTCAAGGTGACCACGGCACCCAATGCCTTGGCCTTGATGCCTGACAAGCCCAATGGTCCCAGCACCAAGCTCACATTTTCTGGTGCGCACACTTTGCGTCTCAGCTTGCAAAGCGGCCATGCGTTGCTTGAATTGCTGCCACAAACTTTTGTCGATCCACGCCAAGCGGCCGTGACAAATCCGGTTGCGCTCAGCCTCTATCACCACTCGCGCCATCTGAACTATCGTCAGCCCTTTGGCGCCGTGCCGCAGCATCAAAAGGTGCATTGGTCACTCAAAGCATTGCCAGGTGTTGAGCGTGCTACCTTGGTGCTCGACGTTAGGCGCTTAGAGGGCAATCAAGAAATTTTGGAATACCGCAATTTGGCGCGCATCAACATGACGCGCACCCAAGCGGACACCCATGAACTGTTCAAAGCCAGCTATCAGTTCAAGGACAAAGCCATTTATGGTTATTGGTTTGAAGTGACCATTGGCGGCGTTCAGTATGTTTACCAGAACAATGCCGAACCCATTTATTGGACGCAAGAAAAGGGCAGTGGCGGTTTGGGCCAGGTCAGTTTGGCGCCAGACCAAGAGCGCCGCTTAAGGCGCTTTCGTGTGACGGTTTTCGACCCCGCGTTCAAAGTACCCGATTGGGCCCAAGACGCGGTTTATTACTTCATCTTTCCAGAGCGCTATCGCAACGGCAACCCCAGCAACGATCCCAAGGTTGGACAAAGAAAATACCAAAGCCACAACATTGAAGTGCACGCCAATTGGTTAGACAAACCCTACAAACCTGGCACCGGCGATGGCTCTGATGCGCACTACAACAATGATTTCTTTGGGGGTGATTTAGAAGGCATCATTCAAAAATTGGATGACATCAAAGATCTGGGCGCCAATGCCATTTACATGACGCCCATCTTCAAGGCGGCCAGCAATCACAAATACGACACCGCTGATTTTCATGAAGTCGATCCAGCCTTTGGTACCAATGCCGACTTCAAGCGCTTGACGCAGGAAGCTGCCAAGCGCGGTATCCGTGTCATTCCTGATGCCTCTTTAAACCACGTGGGTGCTGACTCCAAGTACTTTGATCGCTTTGGCAATTTCAAAGCAGAAGGTCTGGGCGCCTTTGCCAACAATCGCATTCAGGCCAATTCGCCCTACGCCAGTTGGTTTACCTTGGACGCCACACAAACCGACCCCGACAAACAATTCAAAGGCTGGGTGGGCGTGGCCGACTTGCCCGAGTTGAATAAAAACGCTGCAGGCTGGCGACAATTTGCCTACGGTGATAAAGATTCTGTCACTCGCAAATGGTTGCGCCTTGGTGCATCGGGTTGGCGCATGGACGTGGCCCCTTGGGTGCCCGACGATTTTTGGCGTGAGTGGCGCAAAGCCGTGAAGCAAACTAAACCCGATGCCGTCACCATTGCCGAAACATGGTTTGATGCGTCCAAATATTTCTTGGGCGACACCTTCGATGCCACCATGAACTATGTCATGCGCAATGCCATTTTGGATTTTGCAAACGGCAGCGACGCCCGCACACTGGTGGCCAATTTGGAGCATTTGCGGGAAGCCTATCCGCCGCAAGCCTTTCATGCCCTTATGAACTTGTTGTCTAGCCACGACCAAGCCCGCGCTTTGTATGTGCTGGGGGGGACCACGAACGCTTCGGCTGAGGCACTGCAAAAAGCCAAACAAAAATTGCGTTTGGCCACTGCGCTCCAAATGAGTTTGCCTGGCTCGCCCACCGTCTACTATGGCGACGAGGTGGGCTTAACGGGTGGTGACGATCCCTACAACCGCATGCCGTATCCGTGGGCCGATTTGGGTGGACAACCCGACATGGCGTTGCGTGCCGATTTCAAGGCCTTGCTTAAACTGCGACAAGAAAAACCTGTAATGCGAAGAGGGCAGCTGAGTGCACCTTTGGTTAGCACGTCGAACAGCATGGTGCTGACACGCCACACCGCCAATGCGCAGGTGTTGATGGCCTTTAACAACAGCGATCAAACCCAAACGCACACCTTCAAGGCGCCTGCATCGCTCTTGAAAAAACAAGGCGCCATGTGGTGGGGCCAAGGAACGCTGAGCCTTCAAGGACAAAACATGACAGTCACCATCCCGCCCTTAAGCGCTTGGATATGGGGCACGGAAAAACGCTAAAGACTGCCGCAATGTGGAAAGCGGCGGCAGCTTACATGGGCTGTGCCGCACAATTTTTTGCAATGTAATCGGCGTGGTCCGGCATGAAGTCGACACACTTTGCAATGACATTGCGCACACTTTCCAAGTACTCTTGAATGCTGCCCTCTTCTTGCAGATCGACCAAGGGGTTGTAGCGCGAAGGTTTGAGGTTCTGGCCTTCCATCACTTGCAACCAACCCACCTGTGAGAACAACTCTTCGTTGAACCGGAAAATACGGCCATGGGTTTGGTACAAAGCAATTTTTTCTTGGAGCGATTCCGGAATAGCCATGTGGGCGCAGGCTTTCCAAAATTCCGAATCGGTTCGTTGGTTGACGTGATAGTGCAAGATGATGAAGTCACGAATGCGCTCAAACTGAAAGCGGCTTTGTGCGTTGTACGTGTCAATGTCGAGTTGGCTAAATCCCTTGTCTGGGAAAAACTCAATCAGTTGTGCCACCGCCGCTTGAATCAAGTGAATGCTAGTAGATTCCAAAGGTTCAAGGAAACCGCTTGAAAGCCCAACCGCAATGACGTTCTTGTTCCAAGCTTTTTTACGCATGCCTGTGTTGAACTTGATCAAGCGTGGATCCGCCATGGGCTTGCCATCTAAATTGGACAGCAGTGTGGCGGCGGCTTCATCTTCACTGATGAATTGACTGCAAAACACATGACCATTGCCAATGCGATGTTGCAAAGGAATGCGCCATTGCCAGCCTGCACGATGCGCCGTTGAGCGCGTGTAGGGCAGAAGCTTGGGTGCAGACTCGCATGGCACGGCCAAGGCGCGGTCGCAGGGCAACCAGTGCGTCCAATCTTCGTAACCAGTTTTGAGTGTCTCTTCAATCAAAAGACCACGGAAGCCTGAACAATCGATGAACAGGTCACCCTCGACACGCTCGCCACTGGCCAGCACCACAGCATCGACATGCCCATCGGAGGCGCGCTGCGAGACCTGAACAATTTTTCCTTCGGTGCGCACCACACCGCGAGCCTCGCACAACTTGCGCAAATATTTGGCATACAGATTGGCGTCAAAGTGGTAGGCGTAGGTAATTTCGCCCAGTGGCGAATTGGGCACCGACAAATCGGGCCGCATAAATTTGTTGGCACGCGCTGCCGCACGCGTGATGGAGTAATTGCCTAAGTCTGCGGCTTTGCCAGCGGCACGCATTTTGTGCCAGTATTGTTCAAAGGGGACCGTCCACAAGTCTTGTCCAATGGCGCCAAAACCATGCATGTAACGATCGCCCACTTGCCCCCAGTTGACAAACTCAATGGCCAATTTGAAAGTGCCGTAGGTGGCCTTCAAAAATTCATTTTCATCAATGCCCGCGACCTTGTTGAAACGTTGAATCATGGGGATGGTGGCCTCGCCCACGCCCACAATGCCAATCTCGTCCGATTCCACCAATCGAATGTTGTATTTGCCGCGCAGCACACTGGCCAATGCGGTGGCAGTCATCCATCCGGAGGTGCCGCCACCCACAATCACAATGTTTTGAATTAAAGGATTTTGCATGTTCACAACCATGAATAAAAAAAGGGGAGGACAAGCCCCCCCTTAATGTAGCTTCCTTGTCAAAAACCGACAAAGGAAGGTGATTTACAAATTCAAATTAGAACTTGTATGTCGCGCCCATCAAGTAGACCTTGCCGTATCTGACTTTCTCTACGATGTTGTCAGGCGTGTTGCTGTAACGCTGGAACTGCGCGTTGCTGGCGTTGTTCACTTGGAACAAAACTGACAAACCTTTTGCAGGACCTTGTTGGATTTCATAGCCCGCTTGCAAGTCAACCACAGTTTCGCCTTTGATGAAGCTCAACTGACGCTGGTCTTGGAAGTCGCTAATTTCACCCAAGAAGTCTGAGCGCTTGCGACCTGCAACAGCCACTTGGAAACCACTCTTCTCGTAGTACAAGCGCATGTTGGTCACATCTTTTGACAAGCCTGGCAATGGAATCTTGTCGCGGCCAATGTCGTTCGTGCTGAACGCGCTGGTAGGCAAGTTCACATTGCTGCTGGTGCTTGATTTGTTAACCATCACACCGAAGCCATCCAAGCTAGGTGTCAGCATGGAGAATGGCACGTTAATGGCCAATTCAACACCGCTGATGTCGCCGCCTTGACCATTGATAGGTCGTGTCAACATGCCCATGGTGGGGTATGTCAAACCGGCAGGTGTGTAGCCTTTGAAGTCAAAGGGTGTGGCAGTCTTCAGGATGTAGGAATCTAACTTTTTGTAGAAACCTGCCACGCTGATGTAACCCTTCTTGCCGAAATATTTTTCGTAAGACAAGTCAAATGATTTGGCGCGGAAGGGTTCCAAATCTGGGTTACCACCGTCACCGGTGTACATGCTCTTGCTGGTGTCATAGCCCATGCCCATGCTGGCACGCATGTCAGACATATTGGGACGTGCCAAAACTTTAGCAACACCTAAACGGAAGACTTGGTCGTTACCAGCATCGAAGTTCAGGTTCAAGCTGGGGTTGAAGTCACTGTAGGTTTTGCCACGGCCAATGGTGGCTGTGGGGCAAGTTGAAACCGAGTTGCAGTTAGGCGTATTGACATTGAAGCCAGTGGAGCTTTGGTCTGTGTTGACCAGTTGCGCACCGACATTGCCACGGTAAGGCATGCCCATGAAGCTACCATCCATGTCACCCTTGACGTAAGTGGTGGTCACTTTTTCGCTCACAGACCAGTCTTTGTTCAAGATGGCACTGTTAACTGTTCTTGCAACATCGTAAATGGTTCCCAAAGAGCCACGTGGATCCCATGAAACGACCTGGATGCCTGAAGTGCCTGCAACATTTGTTGCTGTACCTGGCACGGTTGTGCCTGCATAAGGATCGGTGCCTTTGATGAACAAAGTGCCTTCGAGGGTTGTTCTGACTTTTTGGCGGTCAGAGAAATTGGCGCCAATTTCAACGGATGAAATAGGACCGTATTCAACATTGCGACGTCCAGACAAACGGATGTTGTCCACTTTGTCTGTAACGGTTGGAATGGCTGTGTAGCCCGCTTGTGGGAAGCTTGGACCGCCGCCCCAACCGTTCACGTCTGTCAGCTTCATCAATGATCTGTCAGCGTAGTTCAAACCAGTTTTGAGAACGACATCTGACAAGTTGGTGCCATTGAAACCAGTCCATGACAGCGTATCGGTTCTGCCAGTGGTGTTGCCATTGCCTGGCAAACCAGCGGTCGTCTCGTAGCGAGAGCTTTGACGGAATACCTTTGACTGCGCAATGTCAGCAGCGGCACGCCATTCACCAATTTTCATTTTGGTGTTCCAGCCAAATGAATCCAGTGAGTCTTCGCCGCCTTCAACGTGATTGCGAATCACACCTTTGAATTTGTCGATCGTACCGCTTGTGGCAAAGCCAGCGGAGTTAATGACCGCATTGGTCAAGGTGCCTGTTGGGTCGTACTGACCTTGTTCAAGCGTAGCACCTTCAATACCTGTTTTCTTCAGACCAAAGGTACCTTTGGAAGTGAAAACATCCAACACTGTTTCAAAATCTTTGTTGGGTTTGTATTGAACAACGGCCATCAAACCTTCACGGTCAGAAGTACTTTGTTCTGTATCGGCACCAAAGCCACCAAAGATTTTGACGGTTTGTCCGTTGTAGGGCACATCACGGTTCCAGCCACCCCAGGTGTTGAACTTCAACTGCTCTGCGCCGGCATCTTTCAACTTGGTGTAACCCAAGGCAATACCCAACGTGCGGTCTGCAAATTGGTCAACATAAGAGAAGGACTGACGATCGCCTTTGCCTTCACCAGCGCCTGATTCAATGCCTGAGCGCTGTGAGCGCGCATTGGCAGAGAAGGTGCGCTTTTTGAAGTCCAAGGGGCGCACAGTGCGCAGGTCAATGGTAGAGGCCAAACCTTGACCGACCAAAGATGCCTCGGGTGTTTTGTGAATCACAATGGAGCCGAGCAATTCAGCGGGGAATTGGTCAAACTCAACACCACGGCTGTCACCTGTTGAGGCCTGCTCACGGCCGTTCAACAAAGCGCCGTTGAAGTCGGGTGACATGCCGCGAACGCTGACAGACTGCGCACGGCCTGTTGACTTGTTACGCTGGGCAGTGACACCTGGCAAGCGTGAAACGGACTCGGCCACAGTGCTGTCGGGCAATTTGCCGATGTCTTCGGCTGACAATGCTTCAACAATACCGTCAGAGTTACGTTTGGTTGCAATGGCGTTTTCGATAGAGGCGCGGATACCCGTCACCACCACTTCGCCGCTTGCCTGTTGCGCATGGGTAGCGCCAGCAACGCTGATCAACAACACGGCGCATCCAGCAGCCACGGGGCTAACTTGGAAACCGCGTTGTCTCTCCACTTTGCGAGATTTTTGGTTTGTTTGTGTCATTCTTTTGACCTTATTTGAAAAATAAAAGAGGTGTGCCACCCTTGGAAACTTCATGTAAACGATTGCACAGATGAATTGTGGAGTAAAACTACATCTTCTTTCACTTAGGAAAAACCCTAGCTGTTGTAGAAATAAAACCCCCGCCTTAGTGTGTACCTAGGTACTAAATTGGGTGCAAAGTGGTCTTACAAATCGATGAAAATTAAGAGAAAATCTCGAACCTTGTACCAAAATTACATCTTTGCATTCTTTATAGTCGTCGGTTGACGAAATAATTACCAACATCATGACCCGCTTCAACGCTCCCACCAAACTTTCAAACCGCCTGCAGACCCAGTTTTTGCGCACAGTCCGCAACGGCGCTATGGTCTTGGCACTGCCTCT
>CALPYQ020000025.1 GCA_943327965.2 Singulisphaera sp. GP187 | reverse complement strand
GCTTTGGCAGCTTGGGCTTCTAGCTTGGCTTGAGCGCTGGCATTTTTTCGCCATGCCTTTTCAATAGACTCCCACCACACGCCCTTGTGTTGCGTAAAGCCACTGTCTTCAGAGGCCAACACGGTACGTTTTAAATTGACAGAAATTTGGTCGCTTGGGCGCCAATCTTGCCGCCATTTCAAATGACCCTTTTGAGACAAAATTTGCCACGCTTGTGAACGCTCAAAAGCCGTTGAAGCTGGGTCTGACACCGCCATCCATGCAACCCTGCCAATGAAAAATACTTGCAGCAATACCAAGGCCACCAAAACCAATTGAAGCCACTCGCGAATTGCTTTTAAAACCTGTTTCATGGTGCACTAGAGCTTGGGGCAAGCATGCGTGTTTCGAGTGTTTCGTCGCGGGCAAAATTAAACCGCGTGACCACGACAAGTTGGTCTGCTTGGCGCTTCATCTCGGGGGTAAAGTTATCAAAAGGTGATGCCCCTTGCACGATGGCGATGGCACGTTGGTCTAGAACTGCGCGCCCAGAACCTTTGGCAATTTCAGTTTGAATGACCTTGCCACTGGCATTCAAGGTGATGACCATGGTCAGGCTGCCATAGAGTTTTTCACCCCCCGATTGCGGAAAGTTTTCAGTGCCAGTCACTTCAATGGTTCTGCGCATCTTGTCATAGTAGCGCGCAAAGAGGGTCTCTTGTGTTGAAGGGCCGATGTAACGTTTTTTGGTGCCGCCTTGCAAGGCTTGTGACTGCTTTTCAATTTGCGCCAATTGGTTGGACAATTGTTTTTGACGCTCAATCAATGACTCAGATTCAGCTGAGCCTTGGGAAGGGCTGTGGGGTTGACTGCTCAATTCAAACAATTGCCGTTTCAATTGTTGAATCAGCCGGACTTGTTCTGTCTTGAGGGCTTCAATTCTCTTTTCAACGTGTTCTAAGTCCTCGCCATTTTGAATTTGCGCAGATGCGCTCAATGGTGAAGTTTGCAATTGAGTGCCTGAAACTTGTCCGCCACCTGCTAAGTTCACTTGCGCTAAGGCTTGTGGCTTGTCAGGGGCTTGGCTGCTCCTGGAATTGACCAACACCACTTCCAAAGAGTTGCTTTGAAAAATTCGGTCAATGCTGCTGGGCGAAATCCATTTGACGGTTAAAAAAACAGCATGAAGCAGGACAGAAATACCCAGAGCCCACATCAAATTTCGATGTGAGTCAGACTGCATCGACAGAGGCGCATGCGGATGGGGCATCAAAGTGAGGAGGGCTCGTCTGGGGGTGCTTCGTCGACATTCATGGCCAATGCAATAGGGCCTGTGGCGGCCTCTTCAAGCTCGTCCAAGTTGTCTTCCAAATTGTCTGGATTGAATTCTGCCGACGTGCGGTCGTTGTCTATTTTTTCGATCACAGTGCCGTTGACATCGAGTGCCATGGCATCGATGTTGCCCAATTGAACACGCACTTTGTCGCCACGTTGCATGCCGGATGCGCCCATCACATTGAACATCAGCGGCAATTCATCTGCACGCACTAGCCAACTGCCGCCCGTCATTTCCTTGACCAAACTGGCCAACACTTCGCTGATGTTTTCTTGCTTCAAATATTGCAACGTCCAAAAGCGTTCCATGCCCGATTGGTAACTGTTGTAAGCCGTGTAGGCCGCATCAAAGGCGCTGATGATGGCAAACATTTGCGCATCTTTGGGTTTGAAGGGCGCAGCCAATGCCGCAGTTGCACCATGCTTGGTGCAGGCAATGATTTGCCATTGATTGACCAAATCGGTGTAGCGCCTGAGCGGTGATGTGCTCCATGCATAGGCGGGAACACCAATGCCGGCATGTGGCAAAGCTTTGGTGCCCATGCGAACTTTGACGCCTGGCGCCATGCTGGCTTGGCTTCTGTAAATGGCAGGCACCCCCAAACTGGCCAGCCACTGTCCCCAAGTGCTGTTGGCCAAGATCATGGCCTCCGCAACGATCAGGTCGAGCGGTGCACCTCGTTGACGGACGCTAATTTGAACGGACTCACTGCCTGTCGGCGCCGCGTCATTGCTTTCACGGACCAAGCGGAAGTTGTAGTCGGGCCGATTGAAGTTTTCAGGCTTGCCGCGAACCACCTCTCGGCCCGCTTTGAGATGCTGCGCCAGGCGCCAGAAAAATGCCAAGCTTGGGTGTGAGATGGGCAACTGAGGCTCGCCACTTCGGGGCGCAGGTGAACTGTCTTCCAGCCAATCTGGGGTTACCCAAGTGTCGAGTTGATCGTGCCGTAAGTTGGCGGCAATGGGCACGCGTTCTAGTTTGGTTTCGCTGTGTTGAATGCTGAGCGTGGCTTCATCGAAAGTGACATACAGCGAGACGGCAGGGCAAGCTTGTCCTTCCGCCAAAGTGTATTGTTGGACCACATCATCGGGCAACATGGTGATTTTGTAGCCGGGCATGTACACCGTGGACAAGCGATTGCGACCCAATTGATCGATGGCGCTGTTGGGTTCAATGGCCAAACCTGGCGCTGCAATGTGAATGCCCACTACCACGGTGCCTGAGCCAAGTCCTTGCAAAGACAGGGCATCGTCAATTTCTGTGGTTTGCGAATCGTCGATCGAGTAGGCCTGTACATTGGCCAAGGGCAATTCGTCGCGAATTTTGGGTGCGTCCAATTTAGGAAAGCCAGTGCCCTTCGGAAAATTGTCGAACAAGAAACGTTGCCAATGGAAATCGTAGGCACTGGCAATAGCGCCGGCATTTTGCAAAAGCGTAAGCGGCGCAGTTTGGCTACTGCGACTGGCTTCAACCACCGCTTTGTATTCAGGCGCATTTTTGTCGGGCCGGAATAAAATTTTGTACAGCTGATCTTTGATGGGTGCGGGGCATTCGCCAGCCATCAGCGTCTGAGACCAGCTTTCTATTTGGGCCAAGATTTGCTTTTTCTTTTCAATGCCTGCCAAGGCCAATTGAACCGTCTCGGCGGAGGCCTTTTTGAAGCGACCTTTTCCTGCGCGTCTGAAATAGTGGGGCGCCTCATAAAGCCGGATGAGCGCAGCCACTTGCTGGATGGTATTGGCATCGGCACTGAAGTATTCGCGTGCGACATCGGCAAATCCAAATTCAGTTTCGGGTGCAAATTCCCACGCCAAATCGAGCTCAATGCTTTGGCTGATCACGCCAGCCTCGGCCAACAGCTGGGCAGGGCTAGGCTTGTCAAATTTCAAAAGCACATTGGCACCTTTGACTTTGACTCTTTTGCCGCTGTCCAATTCCACCTGAACCGAGGCTTCACCCTCGGACAGGACGCGTCCGGCTAAAAATTTGCCAGCTTCTTCAAACAATAAATACATGCCCAGATTGTCCCATGAGGCGGCATCTACGTTGAAGGCGTGTGGGAAATGCAGAAATTCAGAAACCGACACTAGGAAGGGACGGATAATCAAGCCATGCCGCGCGTGATCGAAACACCCAGTTTGTCATCTCGAGTCCTTCGTTTGTTTGAAGGCTTTGATGGCCCTTTGGCTTTTGCGATTTTTATGCTGGCCTGCGCCGGATTGCTCATCATGTACTCGTCAGGATACGACCATGGCACCCGCTTTATTGACCATGGCCGCAACATGCTGATTGCGGGGGTCATCATGTTTGGCGTGGCGCAAATTCCCCCCCAAAGGCTGATGACCCTGGCGGTCCCCATCTATACCGTAGGGGTCTTGTTGCTCATTGCGGTGGCCATTTTTGGCATTACCAAAAAAGGTGCACGCCGTTGGCTCAATGTGGGGGTGGTCATTCAGCCCAGTGAAATTTTAAAAATAGCCATGCCCTTGATGCTGGCTTGGTGGTTTCAAAAAAGAGAAGGCCAATTGCGGCCCCTCGATTTTGGGGTGGCCAGCCTGCTGCTCTTGGTGCCCGTGGGGCTCATCATGCGCCAGCCTGACCTGGGAACCGCCTTGCTTGTCTTGAGCACCGGCCTTGCCGTTTTATTTTTTGCAGGTTTGAGTTGGCGCTTGATCTTGCCGCCTGTCATTTTGGGCTTGGTTGGCATCGTCTTGCTGGTCATTTTTGAGCCCAAACTCTGTGTGGATGGCATGGATTGGAAGGTCTTGCACGAGTACCAGCGCCAACGGGTTTGTACTTTGCTCGACCCTGCCCGCGATCCTTTGGGCAAAGGCTTTCACATCATTCAAGGCATGATTGCCATTGGTTCTGGCGGTTTCTGGGGTAAAGGCTTCATGCAGGGTACGCAGACCCATTTGGAATTCATCCCCGAAAGAACAACAGACTTTATTTTTGCGGCTTTTTCAGAAGAATTTGGTTTGGCCGGCACCCTGCTACTGATAGCTGGCTTTTTCTTCTTGGTCTTCAGAGGTTTGGTCATTGCCCGAGAGGCACCCACCCTCTTTACACGCCTGTTGGCCGGTAGCATTAGCATGATTTTCTTTACCTATGCCTTTGTCAACATGGGCATGGTCAGCGGCATCTTGCCAGTGGTCGGTGTGCCGCTGCCATTTATCAGCTATGGCGGCACGGCCATGGTGACCTTGGGTCTGGGCTTGGGTATTTTGATGTCCATCGCCAAAGCCAAGCGCTTGGTCCAGACCTGATTGGGCGCAAATCAATTTGACTTTCTAGCCTGTTGTCCGCAGGGTCATCCCAGCTTGCCTACAATGGCGAAATGATTTCACGCGAACCCACCATTGAACGCCTGGCCACTGCCAGATCCCTGTTGCTCGAACCGTTTGGTTTGGACGAAACACATTTGGCCAAAGCTTTGGGTGCCATCAAGGCCCACAAAGTGGACGATGCCGATCTGTATTTTCAGTACACCCGTGCCGAAGGTTGGAGTCTTGAAGAGGGCATTGTCAAAACAGGCAGCTTCAGCATCGATCAGGGCGTGGGCGTCCGTGCGGTAGCGGGCGAAAAAACAGCCTTTGCCTACAGCGACGACATTTCTGAGGCCTCTCTGATGGATGCAGCCCTCACGGTTCGAGCCATTGGACAAGCCAGCCAAAATGGCAAAGCCAAAGTGCCAGCGCGCAAGGTGGCGGGTATTCGCTCTTTGTACCCTTCGCTGGACCCCATGGGCACCATGAACAGCGCTGACAAAGTTCAGTTGCTTGGAAAAGTTGAACAATTGGCGCGTGCCAAAGACCCCCGCGTGGTGCAAGTCATGGCGGGTTTGGCCAGTGAATACGATGTGGTCATGGTGGCCAGAGCCGATGGCACTTTGGCGGCAGATGTCCGGCCATTGGTGCGCCTGTCTGTCACAGTCATTGCCGAGCAAAATGGCCGACGCGAAGTAGGCAGCGGCGGTGGCGGTGGGCGCTTTGGCTTGGCCTATTTTGACGATGCCATGATTAGCTCGTATGTGGACGATGCGGTGCATGCCGCCCTGACCAATTTAGAGGCGCGGCCTGCACCTGCCGGTGTCATGACTGTGGTACTTGGCCCTGGTTGGCCAGGTGTGCTGTTGCATGAAGCCATCGGTCATGGCTTGGAGGGCGACTTCAACCGCAAAGGCTCTAGCGCTTTCAGCGGCATGATCGGCAAACGTGTGGCGGCCAAGGGTGTGACTGTCTTAGACGATGGCACCCTTTCGGATCGACGCGGTTCTTTGAACGTCGATGACGAGGGTTGCCCCAGCCAACGCAATGTGCTCATTGAAGACGGCATTTTGAAGGGCTACATTCAAGACGCCATGAATGCTCGCTTAATGGGCGTCAAACCCACGGGCAATGGCCGCCGTGAAAGCTACGCGCACATTCCCATGCCGCGCATGACCAACACTTACATGTTGGGCGGAGACAAAACACCTGAAGAAATTGTGGCCAGTATCAAAAAAGGTTTGTACGCCACCAATTTTGGGGGTGGCCAAGTGGACATCACCAGCGGCAAGTTTGTATTTTCCGCCAGCGAAGCCTATTGGGTTGAAAACGGCAAGATTCAATACCCTGTGAAGGGCGCCACCTTGGTGGGCAGTGGCCCTGAGTGTTTAAAGCATGTCAGCATGATTGGCAACGACATGCGCCTAGACACAGGCGTAGGCGTGTGCGGCAAAGAGGGTCAAAGTGTGCCGGTTGGCGTGGGACAACCGACATTGCGCATAGAAGGCCTAACAGTGGGCGGTACGGCATAAGTCTGGCTTGAAGCTTGGGCTTGTCAGAAAACCTTCAAAAACATGTGCTACATTTCAAACCTATGAACCAGCGCTTTAGCTTTTTTAGCTTTTATTTTGCATTCTCAGTCCTAGGCGGACGAGAGGCCAGCGCATAAGTCACTGAACCCCTCTACCAACCGCCGGACTCAACACCCGGCGGTTTTTTTATTCCAAAAATTTTCAATATTCAATTTTCAGACAGGAGCCCACGATGAACACCAAAGCCAAAGCCAATTCGGAGCCTCGCTATGTCAACCCATTGGACCGCATGGGGCAGACCGATGACGAACGCATCAAGGACATCACCGTGTTGCCGCCGCCCGAACATTTGATGCGCTTTTTCCCCATCACGGGAACGGCTGTGGAGTCGCTGATTTCTCAGACGCGTCGCAAAATTCACAACATCATGGCTGGCAAGGACGACCGCTTGCTGGTGATCATTGGCCCCTGTTCAATCCATGATCCTGCTGCCGCGCTAGATTACGCACGCCGCCTCAAACCCTTGCGTGACAAATACCAAGGTACTTTAGAAATTGTCATGCGGGTGTACTTTGAGAAACCACGAACCACCGTTGGCTGGAAAGGTTTGATCAACGACCCGTACTTGGACGAGAGCTATCGAATCGACGAGGGGTTGCGCATTGCACGCCAACTCTTGATTGAAATCAATCGACAAGGTTTGCCTGCAGGCAGTGAGTTCTTGGACGTGATTTCACCGCAATACATTGGTGACCTCATCAGCTGGGGTGCCATTGGTGCGCGCACCACGGAAAGCCAAGTTCACCGAGAACTGGCTTCTGGTTTGTCAGCGCCCATTGGCTTCAAAAATGGCACCGATGGCAATATCAAAATTGCCACCGACGCCATACAGGCTGCAGCTCGGGGCCATCACTTTTTGTCGGTCCACAAAAATGGTCAAGTGGCCATTGTGCAAACCCAAGGCAATCCCGATTGCCATGTGATTTTGCGTGGCGGCAAAGCGCCCAACTACGATGAAGAAAGTGTGAACGAAGCCTGCAAAGACCTGTCCAGCGCCAAACTGCCCCCAAGCTTGATGGTGGACTGCAGCCACGCCAACAGCAGCAAGCAACACGAGCGCCAAATTCATGTGACGCAAGACATTGCCGCACAAATTAGCAAGGGCTCACGTCAAATTTTTGGTGTGATGGTGGAGAGTCACATCGAATCGGGCACACAAAAATTCACGCCCGGTAAAGACGATGTGAGTACTTTGAAGTATGCCCAAAGCATTACCGATGCCTGTATTGGCTGGTCAGACAGCGAGAAGGTCTTGGAAATCTTGGCCCAAGCCGTTGAGGCGCGCCGCCAAAAATAACTCAGGACTGCTTCAAGGCATTCAACAATTTGTCGTGAACGCCTCCGAAGCCGCCATTGCTCATGCACAACAAGTGATCACCCGCTTTGGCGTGTGACATCACTTGTTTCACCAATTCATCGATGTTGGCAGCCACTTGGGCCTTTGTGCCCATGGGAGCCAAGGCTTCCTGGGCGTTCCAGTCTAGGCCGCCGCTATGGCAGAAAGACAAGTTGGCTTGTTCAAGACTCCAAGGAAGTTGTGACTTCATGGTGCCCAATTTCATGGTGTTACTGCGCGGCTCGAAGATGGCCAAGATACGCTGTTCAGATCCAATTTGTCGACGCAGGCCATCGATCGTGGTTCGAATGGCTGTCGGGTGGTGGGCAAAGTCGTCATAGACCGTCACGCCCGCAAGCGTTCCGCGCACTTCCATGCGCCGCTTCACATTTTGAAAACTGGACAGCGCCTGTGCCGCAACTTGAGGTGAAACGCCCACATGCTCGGCGGCTGCCATTGCCGCCAATGCATTGAGTTGATTGTGAACACCGCCTAGCGCCCAATTCACATGGGCGACTTTTTGTCCGTGTTGAATGACCTCGAAATCATGCGGACTGCCTTCAGCGATGAAGTCACTGACTGCGGCACCGAATGTTCTGACTTCGCTCCAGCAACCTTGGTTCAAGACCCGGGTCAAACTCTCCTCGAGCCCATTCACGATCAAACGCCCTTGACCTGGCACAGTTCGAACCAGGTGGTGGAATTGTTTTTCGATGGCTTTCAGGTCTTCAAAAATATCGGCATGATCGAACTCTAGGTTGTTCAAAATAGCCGTGCGCGGCCTGTAATGAACAAACTTACTGCGCTTGTCAAAAAAGGCCGTGTCGTACTCATCGGCTTCAATCACGAAGTAGTTTCGCTCGTGGCCAGTCACGACCTCGCCCAATCGCGCAGACACACCAAAGTTGAGGGGCACGCCGCCCACCAAGAAACCCGGCTTCAGGCCGGCTGCTTCCAGAATCCAGGTCAGCATGGAACTTGTGGACGTTTTGCCGTGAGTGCCAGCAACCGCCAACACATGCCGACCTTGCAGCACGTGCTCGGACAACCATTGGGGGCCGCTGGTGTAGGGCGCGCCCGATTCGAGAATGGCTTCCATCAGAGGAAATTTTGGCTCGCCCGACGGCAATCGGCTGCGACTGACCACATTGCCGATGACATACAAGTCAGGTTTGAGTTTCATCTGATCGATGCCAAAGCCCTCAATCAACTCAATGCCCAAAGCTTCTAGTTGGTGACTCATGGGCGGGTAAACGCCCGCATCACAGCCAGTGACCCGGTGCCCGGCCTCTCTGGCCAACGCGGCCAAGCCGCCCATGAATGTTCCGCAAATGCCCAAAATATGTATATGCATAAGGGGATTTTAGGCGGTGCACAATGCAGTTATGACAGATCTGACCGACGAAATTGCAGCTTCAGCAGCGCAGTGTGTGGTGGAGGAGGGCTTGGAATACGGGCCCGCCAAAAGACGCGCACTGAAAGTTTTAGGCCTGCCCCCTAAAACCCCTTTGCCCAACAACGATCAAGTTGAGGCTCAAGTGCGTGAGTACATTGAAATATTTTGTGCCGACACGCAGCCTCTTGAATTGTTGGCACTGCGTCAGCATGCCTTGATGTGGATGAACCGCTTGGCAGCCTACCGGCCCTATTTAGGGGGTGCGGTGTGGCATGGGACAGCCACTCGTTTGTCAGACATTTATTTGCAGTTGTTTTGTGACGATGCCAAATCAACTGAAATTGAGTTGATCAACCAAGGTGTTGATTTTGAGGCACGGACCGTCAATGGACTCCATGGCGAGCCCGTGGAGGCCTTGAGCATCCACAGTTTTTGCAAAGCGTTGAACGAAGAAATCGGCGTCCATTTGTTGATCAATGACTTTGACGATGTGCGAGGGGCATTGAAATTGGACGCTCAGGGTCGCTCTCCTAGGGGTGATGCAGAGGCCGTTAAACGCTTAATTGAGGCATGATGTGCATATGAAGAACGAAGATATTGAAAAAAGTCACACAGAAGCGGCCTCTGTGCCTGCCGTGACCGCCAACCGTCGAAATTGGATCATTGGTGGCTTGGGTATGGCTGCCGGATTGGCTGGCGCATTGGTGGCCTGGCAAAAGTTTGAACCCCATGCGGTGATGGACGAGGCCGTCCAGAATTTCTGGACGCAATCCTTCGAAAAACCGGAGGGTGGCAATTTGTCCATGCAAGCGTTTCAAGGAAAGCCCTTGCTGATCAATTTCTGGGCCACCTGGTGTCCACCGTGCATTGAAGAACTGCCGTTAATTGACGCCTTTTACAATCAAAATAAGTCTAAATCTCTGCAAGTCATTGGTTTGGCTGTCGATCAACCCAGCATGGTCAGGCGTTACTTGACTCAAAAGCCATTGAGCTTTCCTGTGGGTTTGGCTGGATTTAATGGCACCGAACTGGGTCGAACCTTGGGGAATGCACAAAGTGTTTTGCCTTTTAGTGTCATTTTCGATGCAAAAGGAAGGCTTTTAGCGCAAAAAGCCGGAAAATTGGATCAGTCAGATCTTGAGGCTTGGTTGAAAAAAGTCACCTAAAGAACTTTATCGCCGCTGTAGCCCACTTTGCCAGTGCCCTCTGATGATTAGATTGCTTCTTATTATGAGAAATGAGAGCATTTGTAGCTATTTAAATGTGTTTTTAGTGTAAATTCACCGTTTTCGACAGCAAACACAGGGGGCAACATGGATTTGCGCAAACTTAAAACCTTGATCGACTTGGTTTCTGATTCCAACGTCACTGAACTAGAAATCACCGAGGCAGAAGGTAAGGTTCGAATTGTCAAAGGTCCAACAGGATCGGCCGCACCCGTTTTAACCCAACAAGTCATGGTCCCTGCCGTTGCGCAAGCGGCTGCCGCACCCGTTGCGCCTACTGCCAGCGAAATTGCAGACGCAGCAGCGGTAACTGCAGCTGCCGTTGCCGCAGAGGCCGCCGCAGCGGGTCATGCCGTCAAGTCACCCATGGTGGGCACTTTCTACCGCTCGTCCAGCCCAGGTGCAGCACCTTTTGTTCAGGTGGGCGACACCGTCAAAGAAGGCGACACCCTGTGCATCATTGAAGCCATGAAAATT
>CALPYQ020000024.1 GCA_943327965.2 Singulisphaera sp. GP187 | reverse complement strand
CTTTATTGAACAAAAAATAGGTTTTGCTGCGAGCGGTACCGTAGCGCAAGTCTGAGGCCAAGGCCAACAAAGCGCCTGCGCCTGCACAAATGCCATCGATGGCGGAAATGATGGGCTGTGGACAAGCGCGCATGGCTTTGACCAAATCACCCGTCATGCGGGTAAAGGTCAGCAGGCCAGGCATGTCCATTTGGGTGAGTGGTCCAATGATTTCATGCACATCGCCACCAGAACAAAAATTGCCACCCGCGCCCGTTACCACTACCGCATGGACATCTTCTGCATAAGAAAGTGCTCGGAACAAGTCCCGCATTTCGGCATACGACTCAAACGACAAAGGGTTCTTGCGCTCTGGTCGGTTCAAGGTGAGTGTGGCCACACCTTCTTTGACTTCAAACAACACATGCTCAGCTTTGTAGTGCGCCAGCTTGTTGTTGTGACGTGGCAATTGTTGGGGCTGACCCGGTAAATATTTTTGACTCATGATGTCTCCTCTTGTTTTTGTAAATTCTTTTTCAGTGCACCCAGCAAGCTGTGCAGCTGGCTTTGTTGGTTGTTTGAAAGGCCCGCAAACATCTCGGCCACCCATTCTTCGTGCGCGACGGCCATGTCGGCAAATGCATCGCGACCCGCTTTGGTCAGCTTGACCGTAAAAGATCGGCGGTCGGTAACGCCCACTTGGCGCAAGACCAATTTTTCTTTTTCCAACTGGTCTACGATGGTGGTGATGTTGCCGCCGGTCACCATCATTCGCCTTGACAGTTCGCCCATGGTTAGGCCATCGGGGTGACGCTCTAACTGCGCCATCAAATCAAAACGTGGCAAGGTAATGTCAAAAGACTCTCGCAAGTTTTGTCGAATTTTGTCTTCAACGCGTGTGGTGCAGGAAAGCAAGCGCAACCACAAGCGCAAAGACGCATGCTGATCGGCATGCGCTCTGAACTCATGGTCGGCATTGGCCGCGATGTGGGCAACAGTTGTCATCACATGGTCTCCCCGCCATCCACGGCAATCGATTGGCCATTGACTGACGCAGCGGCCTCTGCGCACAGCCACAAAACAGTTTGGGCCACTTCATCCGGTTGAATCATTTTTTTCTGTGGGTTGTGCGCCACCAAAGCCTCGCGCGCTTGCGCTTCTGTTTGACCTGTTTTGGCCACAATGTTGGCAATCGAATCTCGCACAATGTCGGTTTCGGTAAAGCCTGGACACACCGCATTGACCGTCACCCCTTTGCGCGCCAGCTCCAAGGCCAAGCTGCGTGTGAGTCCTATCACGCCGTGTTTGGCCGCCGCATACGCCGACACATAGGCGTAGCCCTTCAAGCCTGCGGTACTGGCAATGTTGACAATGCGCGCTGCTTTGCCCTGAGCGCCTGCCAACAACAAATCGGGCAACGCTGATTGAATGCACAAGTAGGTGCCCGTCAGGTTGACACTCAACATGTGATGCCACAGTTTTAAATCTGTTTTGGCAAAGGGTTGGCTCAAAGCTTGGCCTGCGTTGTTGATCAACACCTCCACCGGGCCAAAGGCCAACTGATTGGACCGATGGGCATCGATCACAGATTGAGGGTCGCTTAAGTCCATGGGGCTCAAGTGAACCTTGACGCCAGGGCAAGTTTCTTCCAAAACTTTTTTCTGCGCTTTCAATGTGTCCAAGTTGCGGCCCGACAAACTGAGCGCGGCACCTTGACGCGCAAATGCCAGTGCCACTGCAGCACCAATGCCGCGGCCTGCACCTGTAATCCAAATGTGTCGCATCAGTTTTCTCCTTTGGCCTGGGCGGGAGAAGCGGCTTGCGCAGCCATCAAAGCCGCACGTTCAAAATTGGTTTCCATTTGACGCTTGCCAGACACATAGGCCTTGTGCCAATTCAAATCGGTGAAGCCGATGCGTGCCGCCTCTTGCAGCGTCCATGCAGGATTGGCCAAATGCGGCCTGGCCACTGCGCACAAATCGGCACGGCCTGCGGCAATGATGCTGTTCACATGATCGGCTTCAGAAATGGCACCCACGGCAATGGTGCGCACCCCCGCTTCGTTTCGAATGCGATCGGCAAAAGGCGTTTGAAACATGCGGCCATAAACTGGTTTTTCGCGCTTGTCCACTTGGCCCGATGAACAGTCCACAAAATCGACGCCTGCTGCTTTGAACTGTTTGGCAATCTCGATGGCATCGTCTGGCGTGATGCCGCCCTCCACCCAGTCGTGGGCTGAAATTCGAACTGACATGGGTTTGTCTTGCGGCCAGATTTGGCGCAAGGCTACAAAAACTTCCAATGGAAAACGCAAACGGTTTTCCAAACTGCCGCCATAGTTGTCTTGGCGCAAATTGGTCAATGGCGAAATAAAGCCCGACAGCAAATAGCCGTGCGCACAGTGAAGCTCTAACCAATCGAAACCTGCTTTGACGCCTCGCTGTGTGGCCGATACAAACTCAGCCAACACAGCATCCATATCGGTGCGCGTCATTTCATGGGGCACTTGGCTCACACCGTCCATGTAGGGCACCGCCGAAGGCGCCATCAATGGCCAATTTTGGCCATCGCGCGCTGCATCGTTCAAAGGCATGTCAATGCCATCCCACGCACGGCGCGTCGAGCCTTTGCGGCCTGCATGTCCCAATTGCAATGCCATCTTGGCGTCGGACTGTGCATGCACAAAATTGACAATGCGTGTCCATGCCTGCTGTTGCGCGTCGTTCCACAATCCTGGGCAGCCAGGGGTAATGCGACCTTCGGGTGACACACAGGTCATTTCAGTGAACACAATGGCTGCACCACCTACTGCGCGTGCGCCGTAATGCATCAAATGAAAATCGCCTGGTACACCATCCACAGCCGAGTAAGTGGCCATCGGTGAAACCATCACTCTGTTTTTGAGTGTGACTCCCCGCGCCTGCAATGGCAAAAACATGGGCGGAATTGATTTGGCTTGGCCCTCTTCTTCCATGCCTGCCAATGAGGCCATGAACTTTTCGTAAGCAGACACAAAATTCGCATCGCGCAGACGCAAGTTTTCGTGCGAAATACGTTGGCTTCGTGTGAGCAATGAGTAGGCAAATTGTTGGGGCGGCAGATTCACATACCGCGCCACATTTTCAAACCACTCGGTTGAATTGCGCGCAGCATTCTGAATCTTCAGCACTTCAATGGAGCGTGTGGCTTGATAAGACTTCATCACCTCTTTCATGCCCGACACATCGTGCCCCACGTGTTCAAAAGTGTCTGCCAACTCAATGGCGTCTTCCAGCGCCAGCTTGGTGCCCGAACCAATGGAGAAGTGCGCGGTGTGCGCAGCATCGCCCATCAAGACATACGGTACTTCACGACCGCCAGCAGCGTTTTCCCAATGTACCCATTGATTGCAAATGACCCGAGGAAACTTGATCCAATGGGCAGATCCGCGCAGGTGCTTGGCGTTGGTCATGAGTGGATGACCGTCCAAATATTTGGCAAACAACTTTTCACAAAAAGCAATCGATTCTTCTTGTGACATGTCTTCAAAACCCGCGGCCTTCCAAACAGACTCGGGTGTTTCCACAATGAAGGTGGAGGTGTCGCCGTCAAACTGATAGGCATGCGCTTGAAACCAACCGTGCTCGGTCTCTTCAATGGCAAAGGTAAAAGCATCGAACAATTTGCGTGTGCCCAACCACACAAATCGGCAATGGCGCTCGTCAATGTCGGGCTGGTAAGTGCTGGCAAATCGGGTGCGAACTTTAGAGTTGATGCCATCACACACAATGACCAAGTCGGCCTGGTACATGGCGGCAATATCTGCGTTGGCATCGACCTCTTGCTCAAACAACAATTCAACCCCTAGCGCTTCACATCGTTTTTGCAAAATGTTCAGCAAACGCTTGCGGCCAATGCCACAAAAGCCATGACCGCCCGAACGCATGGTCTCGCCTTTGAAATGCACCGCAATATCGTCCCAGTGATTGAACGCTCCCAATATTTCTGAAGCAGTGATGGGATCGGCCACTTGGAGCCTCGACATGGTGGCGTCTGAAAACACCACGCCCCAACCAAAGGTGTCATAGGGCTTATTGCGCTCAAGCACCGTAATTTGATGCTCGGGATGCCGCAATTTCATCAGCAACCCAAAGTAAAGCCCAGCGGGACCACCGCCTAAACACACGATTTTCATGATGGAGTTCCTTGACCCAATTTGAATTGTTTCAACTTCAATAGTTGAAACTTGAAATAATTATGACGACGTGGGTCGTGTGGGTCAAGGGCACAAAAAAAGCAGCTTGAATAAGCTGCTTTTGAAAGGGGATTTATTGCGGCAAGACCGTGATACTGATTCGCCGGTTTCGAGGGTCCTTGGGATCGCTCGGGTTGTAAGGCGCAGTGTCGGCCACCCCTTCAATTTTTGCAAATCGATTGCCCGGTATGCCCTTTTTCTCGATGATTTTGCGCGTCTCTTCCGCTCGTTCGGCAGACAAAGACCAGTTGTTGCGATCATCGGAGTTGGCAAACTGAAAGCTGTCGGTATGACCACGGATGGCCACTTTATTGGGCATGGACGCCAATGTTTTAGAAACTTCGCCCAGCAATGCTTGCGCCCTAGGTGTCATGGTGGTGGTACCCAAGCCGAACATGGCAAAGTCGGCCTTGTCAATAATCTCAATGCGCAGGCCATCTTTGTCTCTAGCAAACTGAACCTGATCTTTGAGCTTGTCCAGTTTGGGATTCTTGGCCATGGCCTCTTTGATTTCTTTTTCCATCTTGTCAAAGTTGGCTTTGTCAGCAGCCTCGGCCGATTTTTTGCCTGGATCGCCATCTTGACCCGACTCTTTGCTATCGGCGCCATTGGGCGATGGATCGTTTTCTGTGGGGCCGCCTTGAGATCTGGGCGTGACCATGTTCAAGGCGCTGGTTTGGGTGGCTGAGAATGGGAAGCCATCGGGGTCAATGACCGAACGACCGCCAAACATGCCGTCGGAACCCGCCAATTTGCCCATCGTCACGTTGCTGTGCGAGGTTGGCTTGAAATAATCGGCAATACTTTTACGTTGGTCTGCATTGGACGCGCCCAACAGCCACATCAACAAGAAGAACGCCATCATGGCGGTCATCATGTCGGCCAGCGCAATTTTCCAAGCACCCCCGTGCGCACCACCATGGCCATCGTCCATGACCTTTTTAATAACGATGGTGGGCGCCACCACTGTGGGCGCATCGGGTGCAGCTTCGTCTGGAATTAAGGGCGCAGCTTGCTCTTGCGCAGGGCTAGCTTCTGCACCTGTAGCTTCGGGTACAGCAACCTCGTTAGGTGCTTCTGCAACAGCCTCAGCCATGTTTAGGCACCTCGCAAGCCGTCAAAGACTTCTGCAAAGCTAGGTTGATTGTGGTGACTGATACTGACCCTGGCCGCCTCGATAATGAGGGGCATGGGATGGCCGTGCATGGTGCCAATGATGATCTGTTTGACCACTTTGAAAATTTGGCCTTCGTCGTCAATGATCTGGGCCAAACGTGAAGCCATTGGTTCCACAAAACCGTAGGCCATGAACACGCCCAAGAAGGTACCCACCAAGGCGCCACCAATCATGGCACCCAACACAGCAGGCGGTTGGTCAATAGCGTCCATGGTTTTCACCACACCCAACACGCAAGCCACAATACCCAGAGCGGGCAAAGCGCCAGCCAGTGTGGCCAAAGCTGCTTGGGGTTTGAGCGCATCGTGGTGGTGTGTTTTGATGGACTGGTCCATCACCTCTTCCACCGCATAGGGGCTGAGTGTGCTGGTAGAAACCACCATCAAGCGGACCGTGTCACAGATCAAATGCAGCAAGGCATGGTCGTGCAAAATTTTAGGGTATTCGCCAAAGATGGCACTGGCTTCTGGGTTTTCAATGTGCGCCTCTAGCGCCACGGCACCCTCGGTTTTGAGGGTCTTCATAATTTTGGAGACCACAAAGATGGTGCTGAGGTAATCGTCTTTTTTGTAGGCGGGTCCTTTGAAGACCTTGCCCATGCCGGCCAACGCACCTTTGAAAATTTCCATGCTGTTGCCCACCAGCATGCCGCCAATACCAGCGCCCAAAATAATGAAAGTTTCAATCGGAGCCGACTTGATGATCGGCTTCATGCTACCGCCGGCCATGATAAAGCCGCCGAACACACAGATCATCAAAACAACAATACCAATGATGGCATTCATACTTTTTCTCCAAAAACGAACAAACGGGCGGCTGGCAAACCAGCAGCGCCCGTCATTGTTACCTTCTTACGCTTTCCCTTGCGGGTGAAAGCTCAATGCATTGAAGACATTGCTACACCTGAAGCAGGCGCAGTTTTGGGCAACAAATTAGGAACATCACGCCAAGCTTGGCGAATTTCATTCAACAAGGTGTGAACTTCTTGCAATGCATTGAGGTCATTGCGAGCGTTCACGTGAATCAATCGACGTGTGACGTAGCTGTACAACTCGAACAAGTTACGGGCCAAATCGCCGCCTTTGTCCAAATCCAATGAGCCTTGTAAGCCCAAGACAATGCGGCCAGCGCGTGTCAAACTTTTGTTTTTCTCTTCAATGGCGCCACGCTGAATGTGACCTTTGGCAGTCACCAGGCTGTCAATCAGGCCATCGAAAAGCATCTGAATGAGTTCAACCTTATCGGCTACCAACGCTTGTGAAGTGTGGTTGCCTTCGCCGTAGCTCTCCATCGCTTTGAAATGTACTCGCATGATGTCTTGTTCCTTATGATCCTGACACAGCAGGAATCGGAGGGACACCAGGAAACTTGAGTCCAAAGTCTCAAATGAATGGTTTTTTTCTAAGAAAGACCCGGCCCACAGGGCTTGGGCATCGTCATGAGTACTGGCCGAGGCGCTATATAAGGCGCTGGCTGAAGCCTTGGCTGGGGTGTGCATAGCGATTGGGCTCATGCCTTGCCACCTTTGGGTTTGGCCACGTTGGCAGGCTCGACATTCAGTGTGCCGCGCAATTTTTTGACCACGGCCGACAAAAGTTGGCTGACGCGAGACTCGGTCACACCCAAAACTTCACCGATTTCTTTGAGGTTGAGCTCTTCAACGTAATACAAATTCATTAACAATTGATCGCGCTCGGGCAAATCGGCAATGGCACCGGTCAAAGCACCCATGAATTGCTCGTGTTCCACAATTTGCTCGGGCTGCTGCGAGGCATCGGTGGCAATGTTCATGACTTCTTCTGTCACCACTTCCATCGAATAGGTTTCAAAGCGCCTGGCTTGCGTTCTTTCTTTGTGGAACAACTCGATGTCTTTGCCCATGTAATCGGCCAATTCGGCTTGGGTGGGCGTGCGGCCCAATTCGGCACCCAACTCGTGTGTGGCTTCGCTGTGGGACTTGTTGATGGCCACCGCCGAGCGGGGCAAAAATGACAATCGGCGAACCTCATCCAGAATGGCACCACGGACTCGGCTGTGGGCAAAGTTCTCGAATTCCTGACCCTTCACGGGGTCGAATGCACGGGCCGCTTCCAACAAGCCAATCATGCCCACTTGAATCAGTTCATCAAGCTCCATGAAGGGCGGCAGCCTAACTTTCAAGTGCAAAGCCACGCGCTTGACCATGCCCAAATGAGCCATGACCAGCGCTTCGCTGTTGTTTTGTACTTGCTCGTAAAGGCTGGTTGATTTGGCCATGGTCGGAGTTTAATTCTTATGCCTTGGCTTTGACCAAGCGCTCAACAAAAAACTGCAAGCCCCCAGAAGCCTCTTGAATAGGCTCAAGCTGACGGGTGGCTTCAGCCAAACGCCTGAAATCTCGGGCACCGGCACTGCCTGGCGCGTATTCGGCCACAGGCTGGTATTTTTTGAGTGCCGTCAAAATGAGGTCGTCTTGCTCAATGGCGCCCAGATAACGCACGGTTCTGTTTAAGAAACGCGCGCAGACCTGGTTAATCCGCTCAAACAATTGGTAGCCTTCTTGAGCGCTGTCCACCCCGTTAGGGATGAGATAAATTTCGTCCAAACCTTGGTCTTGGATCAAGACCTTGATGGTGGCGTAAGCGTCGGCAATGGAAGAGGGGTCGTCACGGACCACCACAAAACGACGCGAGCATGCCGCCATGAAGGACAAGACCTCGGGTGAAATACCCGCTGCCATGTCCACAATGAGATAGTCAATGTCTTCGTCAAGTTCGCTGAAAGCACGAACAATGCTGGCCGCTTGCATTTGTCCCAATGCCGCCATTTCTTGAATGCCAGAGGCACCCGGCACCAATTTCACACCTTGACGGGTGGTGACAATAATTTCTGCCAGCGTTTTTTCGCCGCTTAAAAAGTGGCTTAAGTTGTAGGGGCAACGGCAACCCAACGCAATTTGCGCATTGGCCAAACTCATATCGGCGTCAAACAACATGACGCGGAAACCCATGGCCTGCAATGCAACGGCCAAGTTGACGGATACCGTGGTTTTTCCCACGCCGCCTTTGCCACTGGCAATGCCAATGACCTGGGTAGTTTTGACTTTATCCATGAAGTTCACTTTGAGGAATTTCAACCGACCAATTGGGTCGGTCCAATCCCATTGTATGAGCCAATGGTGCCAAGTCTTCATCAACCGGCATCATGACTTCTTGAGCAGGCGCTGAAGGGGGGGTCAATTGCGACAAAGCAATGTTGATCAGCTTGGTCAGGCCGGAAGACTTCAAGCCATCCATGACCCTGTCAGAGCTGCCGCCCGCTGAAACCATGCAATGCGCACCTTCTGCAATTAAAAATTGAATCAGCGGCCAAGGTGAGTGAGACTCATCCAGCTTGCTGATCATGAGGCTTTGCCATTTCAGTTGCGACTTCAACATGATGCGGTTCAAGGTGACGCTAGACGAATCTGCAGGCACCACGGCATGCAAACCAGCAGTGGGGCAAACTTGCAAAATTTCATTCAAGCGCTCTGTCATTTGCACACCGGGGGTGTCAATCACAACCAATCTTCGGGGTGACAGTTCGTTCAACAAAACTTTGAGTGTTTCGGCGTCTGAAGCACGGAAACAATCGACGCCCAACTGAGCACACAGCACTTGGGTTTGTGCCCAGGCGCCAGCGCGCATGTCGTGATAACTCACAACCGCTACATATTCGGGGCCATAGTTCAAGGCCACTTGTTGCGCTGCTTTGGCAGCCATCAAGGTCTTGCCTGCGCCAGAAAGTCCGGCCATCACTTGGACGCCACGGTTTGGGAAGCCCTCTTGCGGACGCTCCAAATTGAGGGTCAGTTGGCTGCGCAAGCTCTCAATGGCATGGTCTTGGGTGGGTTGCTCACGCAAGCCTTCTTGGAGCAAGGCACGCAATGTGGTGGGCACGCCAGCGTCAATCATGCCTTGCACCAAAGGCTGGACATGGGCGGGCCAATATTGGTTCATTTGCCAATTGGCCGTTTGCTGGCTTAAGCGAAACTCTTGGCGCAAGGCGGCCAATTCTTCGCGCACCAAAGAAACAATTTCTTGGCTGCGAACTTGATCGCGCCCTTGCGTCAAAATTTGCTCTGTCTTTAAAGTGGGCTCGGCATTTTTCTTGGCTGCTGCGGCGGTTTCAGGCTTGAGCGCCTGCTGCAAATGGTCACTGAATGGGTTGTTGGCCGTGCTTGACTTGTCGGCTTTGCGAGTTAACAAGGCCTGCAGCGTGGTCATGGCCGCAGCGGTTTCGCTAGCCTCATTGGGCGTTGGCGTTTCTTCGATCAATTCTTCCGATGTCGCTTCTGACACATCCAAAGCCACGATCAATTCTGTCTGACCTTCGACACGGTTGTTGGAAATAATAAGGACGTCGGGGCCGTACAAAGCCATTGCCTTTTCTGTGGCACTGCGCGTATCGCGGGCAAGTATGCGTTTGAGTTCCATGGCTTTATCTCTTGGTCAATCTGAAGGTTGAATCAGGTAATGGGGTGGATCAGCGTGTTTCAGCGTGAACGGTGTGAACGACTTTCACAGTCTGGTCATCCGGAATTTCGCTGTACGACAACAGGGTCAAATCATTCACGCGGTAGCGAACGGCCTTGGACATCCAAGGACGAATGAGAGGGGACACCACCAACACGGCGGGGTGACCCATTTCTTCTACAGCACGGGCGCCATCGCGCAATGCGCCAAACAGGCGTTCTGCCAAACCTGGCTCCATGGCAATGCTCTGGCCAGGTGCGGTTTGCTGCAAGATGTTGTGAATCAGTTGCTCAAGGCCGGGGTCCAAGGTCATGACAGACAAACTGCTGCTATCGTCGACCAAGCTTTGAACAATCATGCGGCCCAACTTGGGTCGAACCAATGCGGTCAATTGTTCTGGCTCTTGCGTGCGGCTGGCCACTTCTGACAAGGTCTCGGCAATGGTGCGCATGTCGCGAATGGACACAGATTCGTTCAACAAGTTCTGCAAGGTGCGAGTGACCACACCCAAAGACAACTTGCCTGGCACCAAGTCTTCTACCAACTTAGGTGACTTGGCAGCCAACTTGTCTAGCAATTGCTGAACTTCATCGTGGCTCAGCAAATCAGAGGCGTTGTCACGCAACACTTTATTCAGATGCGTCGCTACAGCAGTGCTGGCATCAACCACGGTATAGCCCAAGGTACGGGTGACCACACCCAAAGACAACTTGCCTGGCACCAAATCTTCCACCAACTTAGGTGACTTGGCAGCCAACTTGTCGAGCAACTGCTGGACTTCATCATGGCTCAACAAATCGG